>JBARBX010000576.1:0-13629 GCA_049793535.1 Steroidobacteraceae bacterium
GACCGGGGCGGAGGTGAGCTTCGTCGCGCGGGATGGAACCCACGCCGTGATCATCGGCAAACCCATTGGCGCAGGCAACTTCGTGCGGCGTGCCGGCGAGAAGACCAGTTACAGCGTCGAACCGGCCATTTCCTTCGAAGCCCAGCCGCGCTACTGGATCGAATCGAAGCTGATCGACATCGCGGCCGCGGACATCCAGAGCGTCGCGGTCAAGCCGGCGGTGGGACCCGCATATTCAGTGCAGCGGGCCGCGGCCGGCGGAAATTTCGAGCTCGACGGCGTCCCGCCGGGACGAAAGGCGGCCGATGCCGCGGCGCTCGCGCCCTCCCCCACCACCTATGGCCATCTGGACGCGGATGACGTCGGGCCGGCCGGCGACATCGATTTTGCCAAGGCGACCGTGGTCACGGTCAGCCTGTTCGGCGGTAATGCGGTCACCATCACCGGCACCGTGGTCAACGACAAGCACTGGATAGAACTACAAGCCAGCAAGGACCCGGCGCTGGCCGCGAAGGCAGCGGGCCGCGCGTTCGAGCTCGCCGGCTACCGGTACGACGCGATTTTCCGCCCTCTGGAACAGTTGCTGGTGCCGAAGCCGCCGCCGGCCGCGGCGAAGCCCCCTGCCGCGAAACCCGCGGCCTCGAAACCGGCCGCCGCGAAGCCGACGAAAAAGCCGGTGTAAGTCGTGACCAGCGGCGTGAGCGCCGGATTCGGCCGCCGCCTGGCGGCGGCGCTATACGACGCTGTGTTGCTGGCCGCTCTGCTGGTGATTTTCACCTCGGGCGCCGTGTTCTTGAACCACGGGGTCGCCCTCGAGCGTGGCACTTCGGGCGCTTGGTTCTATCTCTACCAGGCAGGCTTGGTGTGCATGGTCGCGGCTTACTACCTCGTCAACTGGGTTCGCAGCGGCCAGACCTTAGGAATGCGTGCCTGGCGTCTTCGCGCAGTCACCGAGTCGGGCCGCCCCCTGGGGTGGAAGGCCGCGGCGCTGCGCTTAGGGTTGGGCGCGCTCGCCTGGGCGCCCGCCGCGCTCGGCGTGCTTTGGCTGTACGCCGATGCCGAGCACTTGGCGTTGCATGATCGGCTGTCGAGGACTCGAGTGGTGCACCTGCTGCCCTAGCGCGTTCTCGAAATCGCCACCGCGGTGCACAGTGCGATCGCGGCCGTCGGCAGCCAGCCGACGAGCGCGGCATTCAGGCCGAAGAGCTGGCCGCCTTTCTCGACCATGCCGGTGATGAGAAAGAACACGACGCCGAGCATCACGCCGATCACCGTGCGCGTGCCGGCGCCGGTGGTGCGCAGCGGTCCGAACACGAACGGCAGCGATAAGAGCGTCACGACGATCACCGCGAACAGCCGCGCGATTCTCGACCAGTAGCCGATTTCGTACGACGAGGTTTCAAGGTTGTTGCGGCGCAGATGATCGATATACGAGGCGAGACCGCGCAAAGTCAGCAATTGCGGATCGGTGGCCGCCAACCCCAGGAATTCCGGATTGACTGCCGATTGCATGGTCGTCTCGCCCACGACGTCCGCGGTCACGCGATCGTCGCTGAACCTCGAGGTCGCCACCTTGTTCAGGCGCCAACGTCCCGGATCCGCCACGGAAATCCGCTCGGCTCGCTGGATCGACCGCAGTTTTGTCGGCCCGTCCAGCTGGAACAGCGAGACGCCGCCGAAGGCCCGGTCGACTTCTCCCGTCTGCACCCGCAGGATGAGGTTGCCATCCTTCACCCAGGCGCTGCTCGAGCCCGCGAAACTCACGTCCGCCAATTTATCCGTGGTCTTCTCGCGTTTGGCGAATTGCGCGAGCGGCGGCGCGGCGTACTCACCGATGCCGTACATGATGATCGCCAGCGTCAAGCCGGCAAGTCCCACCGGCCAGGCTATGCGCCACACCGAGACACCGGATGCGCGCGTCACAACCAGCTCGCTGCCCGCGGCCAGGTTGCCGAGCCCCATCAGCGCGCCGATCAAGGCGCCGATCGGCAGCAGCTCGAAGGCCTGTTGCGGCAAATTGAGCAGGGTGAATAGAAATGCGTCTCCGGCGCTGTAACTGCCGACCCCAATGTCGCCTTGCTGAGTGATGAACAGGAACAGCCCGCCCAGGGTGAGCAGCACGGCCATGGCCATGGCCGTGTAGACGAGCACTGTGCGATACAGATATCGATCGAGAACGTTCACGCCCTGCTCCCTTCGCGCAGCACCAGGTACAAGCCCAGCGCGAGCGCCGCGAGGTGTACCCACCACACCCCGACCGCGGGCGACAGATCCCCCTTCTCCAGCCACGCCTTGGCGGCGTACAGCAACTGCGAATACACGAAGTACACGACGATGGCGAAGCCCACTCTGGCGTAGCGGCCCTGACGGGGCCGCAGTCGGCTCAAGGGCACGGCAATGAGGGTGAGCACAAGGGCCATAAGCGGCGTGGATGTCCTGAATTGCAATTGGGCAATGTCCGAGGGCGCATCGGAGCCGAGCAGTTCCCGCGTCGGCTTGGCGTCGGGGTCCTTCGATGCGACGATGTCCGCCGGCGTGGCGATGGGAATGCCGTGCTCTCGAAACTCGATCACCCGAAAGTCATCGCGGCCGGGCACGCCTTCATAGCGCCGGCCGTTGAACAGAGTGACCAAGTGCACGCCGTTCAGCGCCGTCTTGGAGTAGGTGGCGGTATCGGCGAGCGCCACTTCGATGCGGCCCGCCGACTCGCGCTGCACGAACACATTGTGCAGTACGCCCTCCTGATCGACGCGTTCCGCGTAGAACACCGCGTCGCCGCCGCTGAAGGAGCGGAACCGGCCCGCATCGAGCTGCCCGAACTGCGCCTCCTTGAGCGCGGATTGACGCAGTAGCTGCACTTGGCTGTCGGCCTGCGGCACCTGCACAAAAACCAGCCAGCCGAGCCCGAGGGCGATCACCGCGGCAAAACCGAACAACGGCGGCAGCAGCCGAGCCGGCCCGAAGCCGCACGCCTGCAGAGCGGCCATTTCGCTGTCGTGGTACATGCGGCCCAAGGTCAATACCACCGCCAACAACAGGCCGACCGGCACGATCACCGACAGATTCATGATGGCGCCGAGCGCTATCAGATCGAACACCACGTGCCGCCCGTACTGGTTGTCCGCCGCTTGGCCGAGCACCCGGGACAACTGGTTCGACACCAGGATGGCCACCAAGACCCCGGTCACGGCGAGCCAGGTCTGCACGACTTCGCGCAGCACATACCTTTGTACCGTCCATTTCATGGTGCGAGCTTAGAGCCTTGAGGATTATCTAGTAAACTATTTGCTCAAACCCTACAGGCAAGAACGGATCAATACGGAGCTCGGGACATGGAATTCAAGGCAATTATCGATGCGAAAGCCCGCCAGGAAGCGGGATGCGCCGTCGTGGGCATCTACGAGGAAGGCGATCTCGGCATCGCTGCCCGCCGAATCGACGCACAATTGAACGGGATGATCGGAACGCTGCGGGGCGACGGCGATTTCTCGGCGAAGCTGGGTGACGCGCTGCTCCTGCCTGCTCCGGCCGGAGCGGCGGCCGCGCGCGTACTGCTGATCGGCTTGGGGAATCGCGCAAGCTTTGGCCGCAAGCAATACCGCAAAGCCCTGCAATCCGCGGTTCAATCGCTCGCCAAGAGCGGCGCGGGCGATGCCATCGTCTATCTGGCGATGGAGCAGGTCGGGGATCTCGATGTGCAGTACCGCGCCCGCATCGTCGCCGAGGTGTTCTGCGCGCAATTGTACAAGATTCCGGATCTCAAGACCGGCGCAAGGCCGAAGACGCCGCGCTTGTCGAGCGTCGGCGTCGCGGTCGCCGACGCCCGCGCCGCCAAGGCGGCGGACCAGGGCCTGCGCATAGGAGCCGCGCTTGGGCAAGGCCTCGCGCTGTCCCGGGATCTTGCCAACCTGCCGCCCAATGTGTGCACCCCCACGTACCTGGGAACCCGCGCACTGGAGCTGGCCAAGGAATTTCCGAGCATCAAGACCAAGGTCTTGGACAAGAACGGCATCAAAGCTCTGAAGATGGGCGCGTTCCTCGCCGTGACGCAGGGTTCGGACCAGCCTCCGCGCCTGATCACCTGCGAATATCGCGGCGCCAAGAAGGACGCGGCCCCGATCTGTCTTCTCGGCAAGGGCATTACCTTCGATTCGGGAGGAATTTCCCTGAAGGAGCCGCCCGCCATGGACGAGATGAAGTTCGACATGAGCGGTGCGGCCGCCGTCCTTGGAGCGTTGCGCACCGCCGCCGAACTGAAATTGCCCATCAACCTCGTGGTGATCGTCGCGACTTGCGAGAACATGCCGAGCGGCGGCGCCGTGAAGCCGGCCGACATCGTCACCACCATGTCCGGCCAAACGGTGGAGATTCTCAACACCGACGCCGAAGGACGGCTGATTCTCTGCGACGCCATCACCTACAGTCGCCGCTTCAAGCCGGCCGCGGTGATCGACGTGGCCACTCTGACCGGCGCCTGCATCGTCGCGCTCGGCAATCATTTCAGCGGCCTGATGAGCAATGACGAAACCCTGGCGGGCGAATTGACGGCGGCGGGAGTCCGCGCCGACGACCGCGCCTGGAGACTGCCCATCGGCGAGGAATACGTCGATCAATTGAAGAGCAACTTTGCGGACATCGCCAATGTCGGTGGACGCGAAGGCGGGGCCTGTACGGCGGCTTCTTTTCTCAGCAAGTTCGCCAAGGACCTGCACTGGGCGCATCTTGACGTCGCCGGCACGGCCTGGCTCGGCGGCGCCCAGAAAGGCAGCACCGGCCGGCCCGTGCCCCTGCTGGTCGACTTTCTGATCAATCGAACCCGGGCGACATGACGGAGCGCGTGGATTTCTACGTACTGAAAAGCGCCGCCCCCCAGCAGCGTTGGGCATTTGCGTGCCGCCTGACCGAAAAGGCCTATCTGCGGGATTTGAGCGTCGTCATCGTCAGCGGCTCGCAGGCCGACACGCGGGCCCTCGATGACTTGCTATGGACTTTCAGCGAAGGTTCTTTCATTCCGCACCAGATCTGCGTGAACCAGCAGGCGCCCGATCCCGTCACACGGGTCTACCTCGCCGGCTTAGAGAAGGCACCGCCGCCGGCCGACCTGCTGGTGAATCTGGCCGATCGGTTGCCCGAGGCCTGGGAGCGCTATCCGCGCATCGCCGAAATCATCGACGCCGATGAGGAACGTCGCCGGCTCGGCCGCGAGCGGTTCAAATCGTATCGCGACGGCAAGGTGCCGCTCGAGACGCATCAACTTGGGCCCTCGGCCAGGGAATGATTCGGCCATGCAGCCCGAGAACCACGATCCGCGCGATATCCCCATTCTCACCGAGAGCGTGAAGGAGAGTACCTCCCCGCCGGCCTCGTTCGATGCAAAGTCCGCGCACGCCGCCATTTTGACCGAGACTTTGAAACTCGCCGACTCGCTGCTGCACCAGGCGGCCAAAGACATCGAGGCCACTCTGTTCGAGCGCGTCTTCGACCGCCTGCGCGCGCAGCTCCCTGAATTGGTGGATCGCGCCTTGAAGGAGCACGCCGCGGCCCAGGATGACCCCAAAGACCATGGATAAGGCCTTTTCGCCCCCCGACATCGAGACGCGAATCTACGCGCACTGGGAAGCATCCGGATATTTCGCGCCCAGCGGCCAGGGGCCGGCGTATTCCATCGTCATTCCCCCGCCCAATGTGACCGGGACCCTGCACATGGGCCACGCCTTCCAGTACACCATCATGGACGCGCTCATCCGTCACCGGCGTATGCAGGGCTTCGACACCCTGTGGCAACCCGGCACCGATCACGCGGGCATCGCCACCCAGATGGTGGTGGAGCGACAGTTGAATGCCGCAGGCACCCGCCGGGTCGACCTGGGCCGGGAGGCGTTCATCGAGCGCGTTTGGCAATGGAAGGAAGAATCGGGTGGGCAGATCGCCAAGCAAATGCGCCGGCTCGGCGCCTCCGTCGATTGGCGGCGCGACCGGTTCACCATGGACCCGGGTTTGTCGAAAGCGGTGACGGAAGTGTTCGTCCGGCTCTATGAGCAGGGACTGATCTATCGCGGCAAGCGGCTGGTGAACTGGGACCCGGTGTTGAATACCGCACTCTCGGATCTGGAAGTGGTGGCCGAGGAGGAGACCGGGAATCTATGGCATTTGCGCTACCGCCTGGTCGACGGCGGCGGCTTCATCGTGGTCGCGACCACGCGGCCGGAGACCTTGCTGGGAGATGCGGCCGTCGCGGTGCATCCCGAGGACGAGCGCTATCGGCACTTGATCGGCCGTCGCGTGCACCTGCCGCTCGCCTCGCGCGATATCCCCATCATCGCCGACACCTACGTCGATCCGAAATTCGGCAGCGGCTGCGTCAAGATCACGCCGGCGCATGACTTCAACGACTATGAGGTGGGCCAGCGCCACGGACTGCCTCTGATCAGCATCATGAATCCGGACGCCTCGCTCAACGACGAAGTCCCCACCGCATATCGCGGGCTCGACCGCATTCTCGCGAGGGCCCGGATTCTTGCCGACCTGGAAGCGCAGGGCCTCATCGAGCGCGTCGAGCCCCACAAGCTCACCGTGCCGCGCGGCGATCGCAGCGGCGCGGTGCTCGAACCTCTTCTCACCGATCAGTGGTTCGTCGACATCAAGCCGCTGGCGAAACCGGCGATCGAGGCGGTCGAAACGGGCCGCATCCGCTTCGTACCCGAGAATTGGTCCAGCCTGTACTTCGAGTGGATGCACAAAATCAAGGATTGGTGCATCAGCCGGCAGCTATGGTGGGGTCATCGCATACCGGCCTGGTACGACGCCGACGGCCGCTGGTACGTGGCCTGCAGCGAGGCGGAGGCGCGCGCCGCCCACGGCATCGATCCCACCGTTGCGCTGCGGCAGGACGACGATGTGTTGGATACCTGGTTCTCTTCCGCCCTGTGGCCGTTTTCCACCCAGGGCTGGCCCGAGCAGACGCCTGAGTTCAGCAGCTACTTTCCGACCTCGGTGCTGGTCACGGGTTTCGACATCATCTTCTTCTGGGTCGCCCGCATGATCATGATGGGGCTCAAATTCACCGGTGAGGTGCCGTTTCGCGAGGTTTACTTCACCGGACTGATCCGCGACCACGACGGGCAGAAGATGTCGAAGTCGAAGGGCAATGTCATCGACCCGCTCGACATTGTCGATGGCATCTCCTTGGATGCCCTGCTCGCCAAGCGCACCAGCGGTCTGATGCAGCCGCAAATGAAGCCCGCGATCGAGAAGGCGACCCGCAAGCAGTTCCCGCTGGGCATCCCGGCCTTCGGCACCGATGCGCTGCGCCTGTGCTTCGCCCGGCTCGCCACGCAGAGCCGCGATCTGCGCTTCGACATGACCCGGGTCGAGGAGTATCGCAATTTTTGCAACAAGTTGTGGAATGCGGCGCGCTACGTGCTCATGAACGTGGAGAATCGGGAATCGGGCGCCGTCGGCGCCGAATTCAGCCTGGCCGATCGATGGATTCAAGCGCGTCTTGCCGCCATGTTGGCGCGCGTGGAATCCGGTTTCGCCGAGTACCGCCTCGACGTCGCCGCCAACGCCCTGTATGAATTCACCTGGCACGAGTTCTGCGATTGGTACTTGGAACTCTCGAAGACCGTGCTGCAATCGGAGGCGGCCGCGGAAGCGGCGAAGCGCGGTACGCGCCGGACCTTGATCAATACCCTGGAAGTGCTGCTGCGCGCGCTGCACCCGCTCGCACCCTTCATCAGCGAGGAAATCTGGCAGCGCGTGCGCACCAGCGCGGGCGCCGAGGGCGACACCATCATGCGCTGCGCGTTCCCGAGCGCGGCCGCCGCCCAGGTGGATCCCGATGCGGAACACGAGATGCGCTGGGTGATAGATTTCATCGAGGGTGTGCGCCAGATTCGCGGCGAATTGGACATCGCGCCCAGCCGCAAGCTCGAAGTATTGCTGCAGAACGCGGGCGCGCGGGACGTCGAATATCTCGGCCGCAATTTGCACTACCTCGCGCGGCTTGCCGGCATCGAACCGCCCCGCCTTCTGGCGCCGGGCCAAGCCGCTCCGATTTCCGCCGTGGCCCTGCTCGGCTCGATGGAGATATTGGTGCCCATGGCGGGCCTGATCGACCCCGCCGCCGAGCTTGCCCGCCTGACGAAACGGCAAATCAAGGCGAGTGCGGACTTCGAGAAACTGGACGGCAAGCTCGGCAATTCCGAGTTCGTCAAGAACGCGCCGCCGGAGGTCGTTGCCAAGGATCAGCAGCGGCTCGCGGAGCTGCGCACGGAACTCCGTCAATTGACGGCGCAGATCGCCCGGGTCAGGGGGCTCAAGGAGCCATGAACGCAGCGCAAGCCGAGATCGACGCCGTCATCGCCCAGATCAATCGCGTGATCTTGGGCAAGGACCCGCAGATCCGCCTGTGCCTGGCCTGCCTGCTGGCGCGCGGGCACCTGCTGATCGAGGACATCCCCGGAGTGGGGAAAACCACCCTCGCGCATGCGCTCGCCAAGACTCTCGGCCTGTCCTTTCAGCGGGTGCAGTTCACCAGCGACCTGCTGCCCGCCGACGTGCTGGGTGTGTCCATTTATGACCGCGAAACGGGAAAGTTCCGATTTCAGCGCGGACCGATTTTTGCGCAGCTGGTACTGGCGGATGAAATCAACCGCGCTTCGCCCAAGGCGCAGAGCGCGCTGCTCGAGGCCATGGAAGAGCATCAAGTCACCCTCGACGGCCAATCGATGGCGCTTCCCGAGCCCTTCTTCGTCATCGCGACTCAAAATCCGCAGGATCAGGTCGGCACCTTCCCGCTGCCCGAGTCGCAATTGGATCGGTTCCTGATGCGCGTGCACCTGGGCTACCCCGCCGCCGCCGCGGAGCGAGAGCTGCTGAGCGGCGTGGATCGGCGCGATCTCGTCAATTCGTTGTCCACGATCGCGACGGTCGACAGCCTGCAGCGGCTGCAGCGGCGGGTGCTCGAGATTCACGTGTCGCCGGCGCTGCTCGACTACGTGCAAGCCCTGGTCGCCCACACCCGCCATGCCCCGGGACTGAATGTAGGGCTGTCGCCCCGTGCGGCCATCGGGCTGTTGCGGGCGGCGCGTGCGTGGGCCCTGATCGCCGGCCGCGACTCGGTCATTCCCGAGCACGTGCAGGCGGTGTTTGCCGCGGTGGTCGAGCATCGCGTGCGCCAGCGCGACACCGGCGCGGCGTCGGTGAACCGGCTGCTCGAGGCCGTCCCGATTCCTTAGAACCCAAGGCGAGGCGAATTTGAGCAATTTGCGCCGCGCAGCCACCGACAAATTACGCGCCTGGGCCGCACGCCGCCACGGCCGCGATATCCTGCCGATCAAGATCAACCGGCGCCGAATTTACATTCTGCCGACGCGCTTCGGTTTCATGCTGGGATTCGTGCTCATCGCCATGCTGATTGCGGGGCTCAACTACAACAGCAACCTGGGGCTGGCATTCGGGTTTCTGATGGCTAGCGTAGCGCTCGTTACCATGCATCACTGCAATCGCAACTTGCTGGGGCTGCAAGTGGACGCGACCCCCGAGGCGGACGCGTTCGCCGGCGGCGAGGCGAGCTTCGAGTTCGCACTCAAGAACACATCGAACGTCGAGCGCCGCGACGTAGAGGTTCGCTGCCGGGACGCCGGCGCCATTTGCAGCGTGTTCGCCGGATCGAGCGAATCCGTCACCGTCGCCGTCCCGGTGCCGCGGCGCGGCGTCGTGAGCATCGCCCAGTTCGAGCTGCGCACCCGCCATCCCTTCGGCTGGTTTCATGCCTGGACTTACGTGCAGGGCTCGCTGACGGCCTATGTCGCGCCCGCACCTCGCGGCGACAGGGCGCTGCCGGCCGTCGGGGGCGCAGGGTCCGGGTCCAGGTCGGAAACGCGCGGCGATGAGGATTTCGCGGGCCTGCGCGCCTATGCGCCCGGCGTGCCTCTCAAGCACATGGCCTGGAAGGTGTTGGCTCGCGGCGGCGAGGCCGCCGTTCGCAGTTATACCGCCCTGGCCGCGCTGCCCGAATGGTTGGAATGGTCGGCCCTTACGGGCCTGGACACAGAGTCCCGCCTCTCGCAACTCTGCCTGTGGGTGCTGGAGAGCGAAGCCGCGCAGCGTCTCTACGGCTTGAGACTCCCCGGCAAGGAAATCGCCCCAGCGCTCGGCGCCGCGCACCGCTTCGCCTGTCTGCGCGCGCTCGCCGCCCATGCGGTCGCGGAGCCGCGGTGACGCCCAAATCCGTGTCGTTCGAGGAGCTCTGGGGCATATTCGCCTGCCTGGCGCTGGCATTGCTTGCGCACCTCGGATCGCTGCCGGTGTGGGTGTTCCTGACCGTGGCCGTGTCGGGCGGCCTGCGATTGGCACTGGCGCGACGCGGCCGCTCCGCTCCGCCGCGCGCCCTGCGGTTGGGCGTTGCCGCAGTCGCGATCGCACTTCTGTTCGTGCAATTTCGCACCTTCAACGGCCTGTCCGCCGGAACCGCGCTGCTGGCCCTGATGGCGGGTCTGAAAATGCTCGAGACCGAGACGCAGCGCGACATCTACGTCATCACCTTGAGCATCTATTTCGTCAGTGTGTCGGCGCTGTTGGAGAGCACCTCATTCTGGCTGTTCGCCTATCTCATCGCCGTCTGCTGGTTGACGACGGCCGCGTTGCTGCGGCTCACGGGCACGCTGCCTGTGCCGCAGTGGCGGCGCTGCCTGGGCTACTCCGGGCGCTTGCTGGGCCAGGCACTGCCGCTCGCGCTCGCCCTGTGGCTGCTCTTTCCGCGCTTCGCCGGTCCCCTCTGGCACATACCCGACAACGGGCACATCGCCGCATCCGGATTGAGCGACACCATGAGTCCCGGCGACATCGATCGGCTCGCCTTGTCGGACGAGGTGGCATTCCACGTGCACTTCGCCGGTACTGCGCCGCCGCCGGCGCAGCGCTACTGGCGCGGACCGGTGATGCACGATTTCGATGGGCGCACGTGGACGCGCTCCTTTTCCGGACCGCTCGGCGCACCCACCTTCGTAGCGCAGGGCCCGGCCTACGATTACACCGTCAGGCTGGAGCCGAATCAGCGCCGTTGGCTGTTCGCACTCGATTGGCCCTCGCACTGGGACTTGGCCGACGCCGGGCTCACCCGCGACTACACCCTGATGCGGCGCGACCCGGTTTCGCGGCCCATCGACGTCGCCGCCAGCTCGCATACCCAGGTGCGTTGGACCACCCCGCTGAGCAATGCGCTGCGCGCGCGCGATACCCGGATTGCGCCAAACCAGAATCCGCGCACGCTGCAATTGGCGCAATCGCTGCGCGGCGAGCACCCCGATGATGCCGGGTACGTGCGCGCCGTCCTCGCCATGTTCACGCAGCAGCCCTTCTACTACACCTTGACGCCGCCCAAGCTGGCCGGCGACTCGGTGGATGCCTTTCTGTTCGATTCCCGGCGCGGTTTCTGCGAACACTACGCCTCGGCGTTCGCCCTGCTGATGCGCGCGGCGGGCATACCGGCGCATGTGGTGACCGGCTACCAGGGCGGGACTTTCAATCGATTCGCGGACTATTGGATCGTGCGGCAAAGCGATGCCCATGCCTGGGATGAGGTCTGGATCGAAGGGCTCGGATGGCTGCGGGTGGATCCCACCTCGGCGGTCGCACCCGAGCGGGTGGAACTCGGAGCGGGCGATGCGCTCACCGCCGAAGGCGCCTTAGGTAGCGGGTGGCAGCGCCATTTTCCCTGGCTTCGCGATGCGCAGCTGCAGCTCGATGCGCTCAAGCAAATCTGGCGCGAGCGCATCCTGTTTTTCGATCAGAGCTCGCAGCAGCAGTTGCTCGAGTGGCTGCACATTCCCGAACCGGACGGACAAAAGCTCGTGCTGTTGCTCGCGGCGGCGCTGACACTGGTGCTGTGCTGGCTCACCTGGATAGTACGCCGCGAAGTCGATCACGCCCCGAAAGATGCGCTCAATCGCGCCTATTCGCGCCTGTGCGCCAAGTTGGCCGGCACGGGGATTACGCGCCGATCCTACGAGGGTGCCGAAGACTATGCCGACCGCGTTGCGCGGCACCTTCCGGCGTTGGGCCCGGAGGTTACGGCCCTGTGCCGGCAATACTCAGTTCTGCGCTATGCCGCGCCGCCTGCGCCCATCACCGTGAAGGAATTCGACGCCGCGGTCCGCGCCTTCCGTCCCCGCCCGCCGCTCACGCGGCAAGATTCTCCCGCGTCTTGAGAAAAGTGATTTCGGGCCACCGTTCCTCGGTCAATCCCAGATTGACCCGTGTGGGGGCAAGATAGACCAGCTCGCCGGCGTGATCGACGGCAAGGTTGTCGTAGGCCTTGTCGCGAAACTCGCCGAGCCGCTTCTCGTCCTTCAGCCGCACCCATCGCGCCATGGCGACGTTGATGGGCTCGAAAACACATTGCACGCTGTATTCGTCCTGGAGCCGGAACGCCACCACCTCGAATTGCAGCTGACCGATGGCGCCCAGGATCAGATCGTTGTTGCGCAGCGGCTTGAATAGCTGAGTGGCGCCTTCCTCGCAGAGTTGCGACAGGCCCTTCTGCAGAGCCTTCATGCGAAGCGGGTCCTTGAGCACGGCGCGGCGAAACATCTCCGGCGCGAAGTTCGGGACGCCGGTGAAGGTGAGTTCCTCGCCCTCGGTAAAGGTGTCGCCGATGTTGATGGTGCCGTGATTGTGCAACCCGATGATGTCGCCGGCGAAGGCCTCCTCCGCCTGGCTCCGGTCGGCTGCCAGGAACGTCAGCGCATCGGCAATGCGAATGTCTTTGTCGAGGCGCACGTGATGGAAACGCATGCCGCGGAGGTAACGTCCGGAACACAGCCGCATGAACGCAATGCGGTCGCGATGTCCGGGATCCATGTTGGCCTGTATCTTGAAGATAAATCCCGTGAGCTTCGGCTCGTCGGCATGGACCTCGCGCTGCAGGGTCGGGCGCGGCAGGGGCCCCGGAGAATGCTGCACGAATGCCGACAGCAACTCCCGGACGCCGAAGTTGTTGACGGCGGAACCGAAGAACACCGGCGTCTGTTTCGCGGCGCGATACCGCCCAAGATCGAACGCGGGGCTCGCGCCGCGCACGAGATCCACTTCGTCGCGAAACTGCGCGTACCTGGCCCCGAGGAATTCCCGGGCTTGGGTGCTCTCCAGGCCGTCGATGGTCTCATGGCTGCCCACCCGGCCCTTCTCCACCGGCACGTACACGTAAATCCTGTCTTCCAGCAGATGGTAGACGCCCAAAAGATCGCGTCCCATACCGATGGGCCAGGTGATCGGCGCGCACTGTATCTTCAAGACGCTTTCGATTTCATCCAGCAGCTCGATCGGCGCCCGGCCGTCCCGATCCAGCTTGTTGACGAAGGTCATGATGGGCGTGTCGCGCAGCCGGCAGACCTCCATGAGCTTGATGGTGCGCTCTTCGACTCCCTTGGCGCAGTCGATGACCATCAATGCCGAATCGACGGCGGTCAGGGTGCGATAGGTATCCTCGGAGAAGTCCTCGTGGCCCGGCGTGTCGAGCAGATTGACGATGTATCCATCGTACGGAAATTGCATGACCGAAGAGGTCACCGAAATGCCGCGCTGCTGCTCGAGGCGCATCCAGTCCGAGGTCGCGTGGCGGGTGGC
>JBARBX010000577.1:0-1961 GCA_049793535.1 Steroidobacteraceae bacterium
GTTCAGGTCCTTGTAGAAGGAATAGGTGTAATCCATGGTTGCGACCAGCGAATCGACCGGCTTGAATTGCAGCACGGCCTGACCATTCACTCGTGTGCGCTGGTGATCCTCCACTCCCCATCCTTCATTGCGCGGCGCCCAATTGTTGCCGTCGGGATTCGTGTTGTTGTTGGTTAATGCCAATGTCGGCGAGTTACCGGCACCGGGCCCGAATTGGTTCTCGAGCCAGCCGTCGATAGTGGCCCTCTGTTCCTGGCTGTTGCGCTTGGAGTAGGAACCGTTGATGAGGAAGCCCACCCGATCGTCGAAGAAGGTATCGCTGAACAACCCTGAGAATTCGGGCGTGACCTTGGATCCGACTTGACTCGACGTGTCATCGGTGGCCTTGGCGGAAAACGTCGCCTTCATCGTATTGAAATCGAATGGACGCGCCGTGGTGATATTGATGGTCGAACCGATGCCGCCGCTCGCCACATCCGCGCGGCCGGTTTTGTACACCTGGATTCCCGAAATGCCGTCGGCGGAGAGATTCTCGAAATCGAAGGAACGCGTGGCGGTTGCAGCACCCACGGCACCACTACCTGCCACACCTTCCACCGCAAGATTTCCCGGCATGGAGCGGCCGTTCAAAGTGACCAGGTTGAATTCCGGACCGAAGCCGCGCACCGTCACGCGCGTGCCTTCATTGTCCAAGCGGTCGATGGTCACGCCGGGAATGCGCTGGATGGCTTCGGCGAGGTTGGTGTCGGGGAACTTACCGATGTCCTCGGCGGTAACGGCGTCGACGATCCCGTTGGTATCGCGCTTGATGGTCTCGTTGGTCACCAGCGACTGGCGCAGGCCGGTCACCACGATCTCCCCGAGGCTGTCCGTCGGTGCCGCCGTGGTGTCGGTCGCTACCGTGGGATCGGCCATCGCTCCGGAGCAGTACATCGCTATGAGCACGGCCAGGGGCTTCATTGGCAGGGACGATGACGGATGCAGCGCCAGTCTCGAGGCGCACGAACGGCTGGATTTCTTCAAGGTAGTCTCCCCTCCGGTTTCCCGGGACCATGTTTATTCTGTGTGCCGACGCCGACTATCGATTCGTTGCAAGCGGTTTCTGAAACCGGTTGCAGGCCGATTCTGCCGCCGCCAATTTTAAAATGCAAGGGGGTCTGAGCCCTTAATTAATGGGCTGGAAGATCGGCAGGCGCTTTACCCCTTGACATGGGCGGCCTTAAACACGCAGCATTCCTGAAACCGGTTGCAAAAATACGATACCGGACCGGTGGTTGGGTGGAGGGCATCCCGGCCCGCGGACTCTTATATGACAGGTGACGAATTCAAAATCGTGCGCATCGCCGCGACCGTGGCGCTGGGCGGCTTTCTGGTCGGGTTCGACGCGACCGTCATTTCCGGTGCCGTCCCCTTCATCCGCGACTATTTCGGCCTGCAGGGCGCCGCCGGCAGCCTCAAGCTCGGCTGGGCGGTGAGTTGTCTCGGCTGGGGCGCGATGGCCGGCAACTTGGCGGCCGGCCCCTTGAGCGATCGCCTCGGGCGCAGAAGCGTGCTGCTGCTGACGGCGGTGTTATTTCTCGCCTCCTCCCTGGCCGCGGCCTTTGCCACTCGCTTTGGGCTGTTCGTCGCGGCGCGCATATGCGGCGGTCTGGGCGTCGGCGCCGCCATTCTCACGGCCCCGGTGTACATTGCGGAGATGGCGCCGGCGCGCAGCCGCGGCAGCCTGGTTTCCTTAAGTCAGTTGATGATAGTCATCGGCATCTCGGTGTCGTTTTTCTCCAATTACTTTCTCCTGTCGCTGGGTGCGGATAGCTGGCGCTGGATGCTGGGCGTGCAAGCGGTACCCGCCGGCCTGTATTTCCTGCTGCTGACCTTGGTGCCCGAAAGCCCGCGATGGCTGCTGAGCAAGGGCCGTGCGGCCGGCGCCCGGGCCGCGCTCGCCGCGCTTCACGGGGCAGACG
>JBARBX010000578.1:0-21082 GCA_049793535.1 Steroidobacteraceae bacterium
GCGCCGATCGCAAGCCGCGCCGATCGCAGGCCGCGCCGACGCGGGCGCCGCCGGCGAGCGGTTAACTTAAGTCCGCGCTACCGTGAATTGCCGGGGTCCAGCAGTCTCGGGCCGGGGCCCTCGGCGCCCAGCCTGTCCTCGGGATTGCGCAGCGGGCAGACTTTGAGCGACAGGCAGCCGCAGCCGATGCAGCCGTTGAGGCTGTCGCGAAGCCGCAGCAGGCGCTCGAGCCGATCGTCCAGTTCCCGCTTCCAGAGTGCGCTCATGCTTCGCCAATCCGCCGCTGTCGGAGTGCGGGCGTCGGGCAGGGCCGCGAGCGCATCGCGGATCAGCTTAAGCGGCAGGCCGATGCGCTGCGCGACCTTTATCACCGCCACGCGCCGCAAGATGCCGCGCGGGTAGCGGCGCTGATTGCCCGCGTTCCTGCGGCTGCGGATCAATCCCTGGGTCTCGTAGAAGTGGATCGCGGACACCGCGACTCCGCTGCGCGCGGCGACTTCGCCGACGCCAAGCTCGGCGCGCACGCCGGACTGTTTGCGTACGCCGCGGGCCCGCGCGGTGCCGGTGATTCTGGTGCGCATGTTGCCGCCTTGACCTCAAGTTTACTTGAGGTCGTATCTTACCGGTGGCGTCCGTACAGAGGAGCAATTGCGATCGAACGAGGGGATACCTGGCGGAGCTTGTACGCGTCGGGAATGCTGGGCCGTTTCATCGTGCTCTGCCTCGGCATCTGGCTGCACGCCGCGGACTCTCTGGTCACCGCCACGATCGCACCGGCCATCGTCGAGACCCTTGGCGGTGTCGCGTACATCAACTGGACCATCATCTTGTATGAGGTGGGCGCCATCGTGGCCGGCGCGGCGGCGCCCGTGCTGTGCCGGCGGATTGGCCTCAAGCGCCTGTTGGAGTGCGCCCTGCTGCTCTATGGCGGCGGCTGTGTGCTCGGCGGACTCGCGCCCAGCATGGGGGTGCTGCTGCTCGGCCGGCTGGCCCAGGGAATGGGCGGCGGCGTACTGCTTTCTCTGTGCTACCTCGCCATTCAAGAGTGGTTCGAGCCGTCATGGTGGAGCCGATTGTTCGGCGTCGTCGCGTTGATCTGGGGCGCGGGCTCGCTGCTCGGCCCCCTGATCGGCGGCGTCTTCGCCGGCCTGCATGCCTGGCGCATGACCTTCGTGGTGTTTGCGGCGCAGGCCGCCGCAGTGTGGGTAATGGCCGCTCGGTGGTTGCCGAGTCAGGCACCCACGTGGCAGGCCGCCAAGCCCTGGCCGTTGCTGCCGCTGCTGGTGCTGTCGGCGGCCACGCTGCTGATCGCGGCGAGCAGCGTGGCGAGCGCCATCCCGTTGGCGGCGCTGGGTTGCGCGCTGGGCCTGGTGCTCCTCTATTGCGCGGTGCGAATGGACCGCCGCGCGGGCTCCCGCTTGTTTCCGCGGCGGGTCCTGAATTTTCGGCATCCCGTGGGCGCGGGGCTGCTCATGGTCTTTGCCCTGTCCGCGGCGACCACCGGTTTTTGGGCCTACGGCCCATTGATCCTGAAAATCTTGTTCGGCATCCCGCCGCTGGTGACCGGCTACATCCTGGCCGGCGAGGCGGTGGCGTGGAGTGTCGCGACGGTGGCGGTGTCCAAGGCTCCCGCAACGGCGGAGCGCTGGCTGATCCGGGTGGGGACTACCCTGGTCGCGCTCGGAGCGGGCGGTTTCACGTTGGCGGTACCGGCGGGCATGCTGTTGGGCATGGTGGTGTGCGGGCTGTTGCAGGGTCTCGGCTTCGGGCTATGTTGGCCGTCGATCGTGCATCGCATGGCAGGACTGTCGGATGAGCACGAGCGGCCGCTGGCGGTGACATCGCCTGAGACCGCGCAGAGGCTGGGTTACGCGGTGGGTGCGGCGACCGTGGGGATCGCCGCCAACATGTCCGGCCTCGCCGAGGGAATTTCCATCGCCGCGGCAAAGGCTGCCGCTTTCTGGGTATTCGCCGCCTTCGTGCCCGTACTGATCCTGGCGCTGTTTTTCGCCTGGATCTTTACTCGAGGGTCGGCCGAAGCGCCGTGAGCCGCGCCAGCGCGGCGGTGGTGGCCGTGCGCCATTCCTCGATCATGCGCTCGTACTGCCGCGGCTCGAGAAATTCATCGACGAAGCCACGAGCCCCCGCGTGCAGCGGCGTCAGCGTGTACGTGACGCTCACATCCGTGCCGCCCCCGGGCGCATCGGTACAGACGACGTCCACCAGTCCGATGTTGGAGGCTTCGGCCAGGCGCGCATAGCTCGCGCGTCCCTCGGCGGGCCGATAGTCCACCACGATCCAGGTGGTCGTCTGCCCCTCGGAGTTGCGGGTTTGAAAGGCGCTGCCGCGCTGCTCCGCGCCGCTCAAGATCACAGGATCCCACCCCGGAGCCCAGTCGCGCTCGCCGCGCGCCGTGAACAGGGGAAAGACCCGTGCGCGCGGCGCATCGAGGTGAAAGCTGCGAGTCTGAGTACGGGGATAGGTTGTCATGTGCGCCACCTTCGATAAGATAGCCTTGCGGCGCGTCTACGGCGAGAAACTTGAGGAAACAGTGACCACCTTTCTGCTGGCGTTCGGCGCCCTGTTCTCCATCGTCAACCCGCTGTCGGGCACCTTCATCTTTTTCGGCGCCACCCGTGAGCTCGACCCGCGCGTGCGCCGGCAGGTGTCGCGCTGGGTGGCGATCTACGCCTTTTGCATCGTCACCGCCTCACTCTACGTGGGCGCCTATGTGTTGAGCTTCTTCGGCATCTCCATTCCGGTGCTGCGGGTGGCGGGCGGCATCGTGGTGGCCATGTCCGGTTGGCGGATGCTGAACGAGCCCGACGCCACCGAGCAGCGCCGCAGCGAGACCCCCAGCCCGCGTTCCATCGACGTACCCCCGAGCCGCCTGGCGTTCTATCCGCTCACCATGCCGCTGACCACCGGCCCCGGCACGATTTCCGTGGCCATCTCCCTGGGGGCCAGCCGCCCGCGCGGCTTCCATCCCGCGACGCTCGAGTTCTTCCTCGAGACGCTGGCCGCCGTGGTGCTGCTCGCCCTGCTGGTGTACCTCTTCTATCGGCACTCGGCACGCCTCGCGGGTTTGATGGGCGCGACGGGAACTACCATCGTGGTGCGGCTGTCGGCATTTCTGTTGTTCTGCATCGGCATCCAGGTGTTGTGGAACGGCGCCGCCGAACTGTTGGGGACGCTGCCGTTGGGCGTCGGCACCAGCTGATCCGCCACGATAGGTGATTGGGGAGAACTATGAAATTGCGACTCGACCGCCGCCAGTTCCTGGCCGGCAGCGCCGGTGCCTTGTCGATGACGCTTCTGCCCAGAAGCTCGCCCGCGGCCAAGCAGCGGGTGTGGGCCGATGCCGATGTACCTCCGGCCCCGGTGGCGCGGGTCGAAGTGGTGCGCGACACGTACTTCGGCGAAACCTTGAGCGATCCCTACCGCTGGATGGAAAACGACAAGGACCGCGACTGGCTGCCGTTCTTGAAGGCCCAGAACGATCGGACCCGCGCGGTGCTCGACCGCTTGCCGACGAGGGGCGCCCTGCTGAAGCGCATTCAGCAGTTGTCCGGCGACACCGTGTCCACCAGCCGCGTGCAGCGCGCCGGCGGCCTGACCTTCTTCGCGCAGCGGCCCAAGGGCGCGGACAACTACAAGCTGTTCGTGCGCGAGGGCGCGGGGAAGGGCCGCGACCGCGTGCTCATCGATCCCACCAAGACCGGCGTGGCCCACGGCCATGTGTCGCTCGACTGGTGGCGCGCTGCGCCGGACGGACGGCATGTGGTGTACGGCCTGTCGCAGAACGGCAGCGAGGACTCGATGCTGCACGTGATCAACGTCGCCGAGGGGCGTGTGCTGCCCGAACAAATCGCCAACACCGAGGATGCCAATCCGCAGTGGCTGGATGACGGCAGCGGCTTTTTCTACAACCAGCTCACAGGCTTGGTGGACACCCCCGAGCGCTATCTCGACAGCCAGGCGCGCTTCCACCGGCTGGGCACCGACCCCGGCACCGATCCCGTGCTCATGAAGCGCGGCCTTACGCCTGAAATCGAGTACGACAAGATCCAAGGCCCCTATATCGCCGTGTTTCCGGGATCCGCTCACGCGATTCTCTTGCTGATCGACGTTCGCCCAGAGTGGCGCGGCTTCATTGCGCCGCTCGCCGACGTCATCGCCGGCCGCGCGCGCTGGGTTTCGTTCGCGGCCTTCGAGGACGAGGTGACGGACGTCCAACTCGACGGCGAGGACTTGTACTTGCTGGTCAACAAGGGCACTCCACGCGGCCGCCTGGTCAAGACATCCGCGGCCGCTCCCAACCTCACGACGGCCGCGGTAGTGGTGCCTCAAGGATCCGACGTCATCGAGAGTATTGCGCGGGCGCGCGACGGCATTTACCTGCTCATCATGGACGGCGGCATCTACCGCCTGCGCCGCTTAGGAAGCGACGGCCGCGTCGCCGAAATCTCGCTGCCCTTCGACGGCACCATCGGCTCGGTCAATACCGTGCCCGATGAGGACGGTGCGCTGATTTCCCTCGGCGGCTGGCTCACGCCCACGGGCATCTATTCGGTCGACACCGCCGGCCATCTGCTCGATACCGGCATCACTCCCAAACCCGCCATCGACGTGAGCGCGTACGAGGCACATCGCTTTTTCGCGACCGCGAAGGACGGCACGAAAATTCCCTACACCTTGATTTACCGCAAGGGCCTGAAGCTCGACGGCAGCGCCCCCGCGTGGATATCCGCCTACGGATCCTATGGACTCTCGGCCTACACGCCGGCGTTCGCCGGACGCTCCCTGGCACTGGTCGATGCCGGTGCCATCGTGGGTTACGCCAATGTGCGCGGCGGCGGCGAATACGGGCGCGAATGGCACAAGGCCGGGCAGCTCGCGAACAAGCCCAACACCTGGCGCGACCTGATCGCGGTGTGCGAAGAACTATGCGCGAAGAAATATACCTCGCCGGCGCATCTCGCGATCGGCGGCCGATCGGCGGGCGGCATCACCGTGGGACGGGCGATGACCGAGCGTCCGGACTTGTTCGCCGCGGTCGTCGACGGGGTGGGCTGGTCCAATCCCCTGCGCTATGTGGTCGAGCAAAACGGCTATGGCGAAGAGCCCGAATGGGGAGCCATCGGCAACCCGGCGGGGTATCGCGCCCTGCGCAGCATCGACAGTTATCAAGCGGTGAAGGACGGCACTCCGTACCCCGCGGTGCTGCTCACCACCGGCGTGACCGATCCGCGCGTCGCACCCTTCCACGTGGCCAAGATGACGGCGCGGCTGCAGGCGGCGAGCAGCTCCGGCAAGCCCATCCTATTGCGCGTCGACTACGACGCCGGACACGGCATAGGCTCGACCCGTTCGCAACAGGATCGCGAAGCGGCCGACACCTACGCGTTTCTTCTCTGGCGAGCGCGGCTAGCCTAAGCGGCTGCGCGAAGCTCAGCGCGTCGCGCCGGCACCCACGTAGACGGCGCCTTCCTTCATCACGAACACCGGATGCTCGGTGGCGTGGATGTCGGCGAGCGGATTGCCGGCCACCGCCACGATGTCCGCGGACTTGCCCGCGGCGAGCGTGCCGATTTTATCGGCGAGCCCGAGCAGATCGGCGCCGTTCGCCGTGCCGGCCATCAATGCCTGCGCGGGGGTCAGGCCGTTCTTGGTCATGAGCGCGAACTCGCGCGCGTTCAAACCGTGCGGCTCGACCGCGGCATCCGTCCCCATGGCGAAGGGCACGCCGATCTTCACGGCATGCTGGAACATCTGCTGCGCCTGAGCGGCCGCGGCGCGCGCCTTGACGGCAATGGCCGGAGGAAAGGTATCCAGATGCTCGCCCACCCACTCGCCGGCGAACAGCGTGGCCACCAGGTACACATGCTTCTTCTTCATCTCCAGCAGCGTGTCGTCCTTGAGGAAGCTGCCGTGCTCGATCGAATCGACGCCCGCGGCAATGGCCATTTTCGCGGCGCGGTCGCCGTGGCAGTGAGCCGCCACCTTGCGCCCCCAGTTGTGGGCTTCGGAGACGATGGCGTTCATCTCTTCCTGGGTGAGCTGCGGATTGTCCACGGGATCGGACAGCGACAGCACGCCGCCGGACGGCATGAACTTGATGACGTCCGCGCCGTACTTGATCTGGTAGCGGACGGCCTCGCGGCACTCATCGGCGCCGTTGCACACGCCCTGAATGGGGCCCGCCACCGCGATGCGCTGCGGCGGCACCGGATCCTGATCGGCGTGGCCGCCGGTTGCGCCGATGGCGTAGTTGGCCACCAGCATGCGCGGACCCGGAATCTGTCCCGCGTTGATGGCATTGCGCAGGCCCAGCGATATGTAGTCCGTGGATCCTAGGTCGCGCACCGTGGTCACCCCCGCCTCCAGAGTGAGCTTGGCATAGTGCGCGCCGTACAGGGCCTGCTCCGCGGGGAAACGCATGATCCCGTTGAAAAAGTCGCGGTACCACTCGGTGCTCGACTGTTCCGACATATGCACATGGGCATCGATGAACCCGGGCAGCAGCGTGGCGTCGCCGAGATCGATGACCTGCGCGCCCGCGGGGATGGCGGCATCGCTCCCCACCGCTAGGATCTTCGCGCCCGACACCACCACGACGCCGGGCTCGGTGAGCCTGCCCGACACCGCATCGAACAGATGCGCGGCCTTGAGCACCACGGTGCGCGGCGCCGCAGCCGGGGCATCCGCGAGGCACACTGCTGCGAACCACTGCGCGCCCAAGGCTGCCGCAATCCCGAGCCCCCAGTGACTCAACCTGGCGCGCTGCTGCATCGTAGACCCCGTGTCGTTGTTGGATTAAGGGCGGGTAGGATACCTCAAAATTCCGTCCACAGCCGCAGCAGCGAGTGGTAGTGGCCGGCGAGGCGCACCAGCGAGTCGGCATCCGCGTTGCTCTCGGTCAAGCGTTGAATGGTGCGATCGAGCTCGAAGAGCTGCTCGCGCTTCTGGTCATCGCGGATCAGGCTCTGAATCCAGAACACGCAGGCGGTGCGCACACCGCGGGTTACCGGAGTCACGCGGTGGCGCGACGTCGAGGTGTAGACAATGGCGTCGCCGGCGGCGAGCTTGACGCTCTCGCTGCCGAAATCGTTCTCGACGATGAGTTCGCCGCCCGCGTAGGAGTCGGGGGCCGCGAGAAACAACGTCGCCGACAGATCGGTGCGCAGCTTGTGGCCGGACCCCGCGATCATGCGCACGGCGCCGTCCACGTGTGTGCCGAAGTGCATGCCCTCGCGGTAGCGGTTGAACATGGGCGGATAGACTCGATGCGGCAGCACCGCGCTGATGAACAGGCGATTGCGTTCGAGTTCTGCGAGCACGAGCTGCCCGAGTTGCCGGGCCAGCGGGCTCGCCTCCTCGATCTGGCTGTTCTTCTTCACCGCCGCACCCTGATGTCCGGCGGTGGCGCGGCCGTCGACCCAGGGCGCATCCGCCGCATCCAGGGCGCTGCGCACCTCGGCGACTTGGGCGGCGCTCAATAGCTGCGGTATGCGCGCGAGCATGGCCTCACCTCCGCCCAGGCGCACGCAGGCGCGCGACGGCATCACGAAAATCTTCAGGTCCCTGCGCCGCGGCTCGCTCCAGCCAACGCCCCGCTTCCTCCGCGCGGCCCGCCTGCAAAAGCGTGCTGGCCCAGTTGTACTGACCGCGAAAATAGCCGGCCTCGGCCGAACGCCGGTACCAGTCGGCGGCGGCTTTCCGGTCCCGCGGGGTTCCCCATCCCTCCTCGCAGCAGCGCCCGACCAGGTTCATGGCGCGCTCATGCCCCTGCTCGGCCGCGCGCCGGTAATAAGAGAATGCCAGCGCGAGGTCCTGCGCCACGCCGCGCCCATCCAGGTACAGATGACCCAGGTTGTACTGCGCCCATGCGTGTCCGGCGGCGGCGGCACAGGCGTAGTGCCTGGCTGCCGCCTGCGGGTCTTCTGCCGTTCCCCATCCATGGTCGAAGCAGCGGCCCAGCATGTTCACGGCATCGACGTCGCCGCCCGCGGCCGCTCGCTCGAACCATTTGAGCGCACCGATCTGATCCTGCTCGACGCCGGTGCCCTCGAGCAGCATGCGCCCGTAGCAGAGCTGCGCGTCGGCCACGCCGTCGGCGGCGGCGGCGTACACCCAGTCCGCGGCGCGCCGCGGTTCCTGGGCGAACAGCGCGCGCAGCCGGGTGCCGTCCATCTGCGACAGGAGCGCGGTGATCGAGAGGTCAGCCGCCGGCATGCTCGTCGCCCTGTCAGAAGCGGTAGCTCACGGTGCCGATGAGCGTGCGTCCCGCGCTTGGGCCAGCATGGTTCTCGGCGATCCCCGTGTAGTAGACGCTGGTGAAGTACAGCTTGTTGGTCACGTTGTTGAGCGTGAGCTGCACTTTCAGATGCTCGTTGACCTCGAAGGAGGTCATCGCATTGAACACCACATACGCCGGCACCCCCGCGGTGTTCTCGGTGTCCGCATAGCGATGGCTCACGGCCGTCAAGCCCCCGCCCAGCGTCCACGCGGCAGTGGGCTCGACGGTGTTCCACACATTGAAGGCATCGTGCGGCGTATTGGGTGCCCATTTGCCGAGCGCTGCCGGATCGCCGCTGGCCGTGATGCGGTCGTTCAAGTGGGTGTAGTTCGCCGTGATCTCCCAGATCGTGGTGAGATAGCCGTTGACGCCGAGCTCGACGCCCTTCACCTCCTGGTCGAAGGGCATCTGCTGCAGCGTCGGATCTTCCGGATCCGAAATGCGCGCGTTCACGACCCGGGTGTCGAACAGGGCGCCGGTCACCTCGGCCGCCCCGCCGAGCACTTTGAGCTTCGCGCCCAATTCGGCCGTGCTGTTCTTTTCAGGCGAGAGGCTCTGATCGGAGGGCGCGACGATGAGGTACTCGATCACCGGGTTGTACGAGGTGCCGTAGGAAACATAGTAGCTCTGGCGGTCATCCGGCTTGAAGATCACCGCGGCGCGGGGGCTCACGAAAACATCGGTGCGCGAAAAGCTCGTGCCGGAATACGCTTCGCTGAAGCTGGAGTCGAAGTGATCCCAGCGCAGCCCTAGTCCTAAATCCCAGTGCGGGCCGACGGCCATGCTGTCCACCGCATAGGCGCTCGCATCGCTGCCCCGGCCCTTGGGGTTGGAATAGGGGGTGAGCGGCGTCGACGGGGTGTGGAAGGGATCCGGAGTCAGGATCGGCGTCGGTGCGATGTCGTCCAGGCCGTTCTCGAACCGGCTCACGTTGGATTGCTCCTTGCTGAGTTCGATGCCGCCGGTCAGCGTGTGCTTGATTCCGCCCGAGTCGAATTTGGCGGTCACGTCGGTGCGGTTGATGGCCAGACTGGTGGTGCCGGCGCTGCTCGGCTGATCGCGCGACACCTCGATGTCGGCCAACGGCGTGCCCGGCGGCGGCGGCGCCACGAAATCGTTGCCGAGGAAGGATCCGGTCACCAAGTATTCGAAGCCGTAGTTGGCATAGCGCAGGCTGTCGCTCAGGGTGACGGCGTCATTGAAATCGTGCTCGAAGCGGATCGTCCCAATGTTGGTATTGGTGCGCGTGCGATCGTAGTTGACCAGACCGTAGTAGTTGTTGCGGTCGACACGCGCCGGCGCACCATCGATGAAGGGAATGCCGTAGTCCGGAAGATCATTCTCCTCCTCCTTGAAGTAGCTCAAGGTCAAGCGGGTCGGGGTGTCGATCCCTAAGCCCAAAGTGGGCGCAACTCCATAGCGCCGGTAGAACACCTGGTCGCGCTCCATCACGCCGTTGCGCTGATCCATCAGCGCGAGCCGGGCGGCCGTCGCATCGCCCAAAGGCAGATTGAAGTCGCCCGTGCCGCGCCACAGCTCCGCCTGGCCGGCCGATACGCTGAGATCCGCCAGCGGTGCAAGCTGCGGCTGCTTGCTCACGGAGTTGATGACTCCGGAAGTCGAGCCGCGGCCGAACACGGCCGAGGCGGGTCCCAGAAGCACGGCAATGGCGTCCGAGTTGAAGGTGTCGCGCTGGTACTGGCCGATGTCGCGCACCCCGTCGAGAAAAAAGCTGTCGGGAATGGACAGGCCGCGAAGATTGATCGAGTCGCCGTGAGAACCGCCCTCGCCGGCATTCAGGGTGACGCCGGGAACATTGCGCAAAGCGTCCTGCAGCAAGGTGAGGTGCTGCTCCTCCAATTGCTTGCGGTCGACGGTATCGACCGATTGGGAAATGTCGCGGCCGGAATTGATGGCGGTGCCCGTCACCTCGACGCTGGGGAGGGTTCCCTCGTCACCGCTTGCCGCCGCGGCGTCGTCGGCTCGCGCCTGTCCTGATAGCAAGGCGGTGAATGCGACCCCGGCCAGCGCGAAGGGATTCGCCGCGCCGAGGGCGCTGGCAAGGGCGTTGCCCAAAGCGAGGGTGGAAGCGTTCGAGGCGGGCCCCGGCGTGCGATTTGGATGCATGAGAGCGAATTCCGGCTGAAACGATGGTTACCGGTAACAACGCTAACACGAATCATTCTTATTTGCATTACTGGACGACTCTGGGGTGCCCCAGGTTGAATATGTTAAATAAACAAAGGCAGTGATCGGGCGAGTCTGAACGGGTAGCGTAAGGACAGGCACTTGCACCGACGACGGAGATTCCCGACCTGATGACTGTTTCTGTTCCAGCTCCGATCCAGCGGCTTGTCTCACTCGACGTAGCGCGCGGCATCACCATCGCGTTCATGATCATGGTGAACAATGGCGGCGGTCCCGGCTCGTGGGGATTCATGAATCACGCCGTGTGGAACGGCCTGACGCCTACCGACCTGGTCTTTCCCACCTTTGTGTTTGTCATGGGCATCTCCGTGGTGTTCGCGACGGAGGCGCGGCTCGCGCGCGGCGACACGCGCACAACGCTTGCGTGGCACACCACGCAGCGTGCAGCGATTCTTATTTTGTTGGGTATCATCGTCAACGGCTTCCCGTTCTTCCATCTGGCGCACATGCGCTTCTACGGCGTTCTGCAACGTATCGGAGTCTGCTATCTCGTGGTCGGACTCTTTTATCTGTGGGACCGTCGCGCCTCCACCAAGGTGGTTGCGCTGGTTGCCGCGCTGGTCGGCTACTGGGCGCTGGTGCGATGGGTTCCCATCCCCGGCATTGGCGTGCCCGGCCGCGACGTTCCGTTCATGGATATGGAGCAGAACCTGGTCTCATGGATCGACAGGAATATTTTCCCGTACCACCTGTACCTCTACTCGCCCGATCACAATGTGCGCGATCCTGAAGGGCTGTTGAGCGATCTGCCGGCGGTCGGCACGGCGCTGATGGGCGTCCTTACGGGCCTCTGGCTGCGTACCCAACAATCGATTCCGGCCAAGACGCTGGGACTGGCCGCGGCGGCGGCGGCGAGTCTTGTGCTGGGCTATCTCTGGTCGCTTGAATTTCCTCTCAACAAGAACCTGTGGACCAGCTCTTTCGTTCTGGTGGCGGGCGGCTACTCGCTGGCGCTGCTCGCGTTGGTATTCTGGGCCGTCGAGCAGCAAGGCTGGCGCAAGGGGTGGACCTGGGTCTGGCTGGTCTTCGGCTCCAATGCGATTGCGGCCTACCTGTTCAGTGAGCTGTCGCAGAGCATTCTCCAGAACATCCAGGTGTCGGGTGAGCCGGGTGCGCGCACCGCTCTCAGTTCCTGGATTGCCCTGCACACTGTTGCGCACATCCCCGAACCCGGCTGGGCCGCGTTTGGCTACTCGGTCTTATTCACCGTGTTCTGCTTCATCCCCGTGTGGATTTTGTATCGCAGGAAAATCTTTCTCAAAATTTAGGCTCTCAAGCCCGCCTGCGCAGGCCGGCGGGAATCAGCACGAATCCCAGCACCTCGAACAGCCCGTGCGCCACCAGCGCCATGAGGGCGGCGGGGATGGCGCCGGTCAAAATGGTGGGCACATCGTTCAACGCCAACCCTGAAACGATGGGAGCGCCATAACCCCCGGCCCCCACCAGCGCGGCGAGCGTGGCCGTGCCGATGCTGACGATGGTGGCCGTTTTGATTCCCGCCAGCAGCGTCGGGCTCGCGAGCGGCAGCACCACGCGCAGCAGCACCTGCCTGGGGGTCAAGCCGAAGGCGCGCGCGTTTTCCACATGCACGGGATTCACCGAGCGGATGCCGGTGAAGGTGTTGAGCACCACCGGCAGCAGGCTGTACAAGCACAGCGCCGCGAGCGCGGGCTTGGTGCCCACGCCGAATACCGGGATGAGAAAACACAAGAGCGCGAGCGACGGCACGGTCTGAATCAGCGCGCTCGACAGCAGGATGGCCTGGCCCGCGGCCTTGAAGCGCACCGCCGCCACGCCGAGCGGGACGCCGACCAGCACCGAGAAAAGCAGCGACACGCCGACCAGCCACAGATGCTCCTTGGTGCGATGGACGATTTCCCGCAGCCAGCCTTGGGTCTTCGGCATCGTCGCCCCCAGAAAGCGCGCGGCAATCGTGGCGAAGGACACCTTCTGAATGTCGGCCTGCGCGTTCATGTCCAGCATGGCCTCCGCGCTGATCCGGCCCTGCAGCGCCAGCAGCGCCTGCCACTCGCGCGGGTGCTGCGTCACGAAGGACGTGCGCGCCACCCACACCGCCTGATAGACGGGAAAGTAATTGTGATCGTCCTTGAGCAATTGCAATTGCAGCTTTTTGATCTTCGCGTCCGTCGAATACACATCGATCAAATCGACGGCATTCTGCTCGATCGCCTGGTAGCTCAAGGAGTGCTCCATGCGGTTGACATTGTGCGGGTTGAAGTTCAAGTGGTAGCTGTCGACCAATCCGGGATAGCCGTCCTTCCGGTCCATGAACTCGTAGCTGAACCCCGCCCTTAAATTCGACTCGAGGGGAATCAAGTCGCCGATGGAATGCAGGTCGTGCTTCTGCGCGAAATCTTCTTTCACCGCGAGGGCGTAGGTATCGTTGAAGCCGAGCGAGTCGGAAATGGTAAGCCCCATGGGCGCAAGGGCGGCGCGGATGTCCTCAATGGATTTAAGATCGGGCTTCTTGAGAATGGCCTCCGCCAAGGTTCCGGTGTAATCCGGATACACATCGATGGCGCCGCTCTTCAACGCCTCGAACAAGATGCCCGTGCTGCCCATCCCGAGCTTGCGCGTGACCGGTACGCTCGACTCCTGCTCGATGGTCTGCGCCGCCATCTCTCCCAGCACATAACTCTCGGTAAAAATCTTGCCGCCGATCACGATGGCGTCGGCGGCGGGCGCGGCGCACGGCAGCAAGACCGCGAGCAGCGCGCCTGCGAGGGCTGCGCGGGTCATCGCACCTCCCCCGCGTCAGTGAGGGTGCGCTGCGCGTTGATGAACTGGGTGACGAAGGGATTGGCCGGATGCAGCAGCAGGTCGTGGGGCGTCCCGGACTGCACCACTCGTCCCTCGTGCAGCATCGTCATTTGTTCGGCGAGATACACCGCCTCGCCGAGATCGTGGGTGACCAGGAGCACGGTCTTGCCCAGCCTCTGGAAAATGGATTTCAATTCCTGCTGCAGGCTGCGCCGGATCAAGGGATCCAGGGCGGCCATGGGCTCGTCCAGCAGCATCACGGCCGGATCCATCATCGCGGCGCGCATGATGGAGACCCGCTGTTTCTGGCCGCCGCTCATCTCCCGCGGAAACCGCGTGAGAATCTCAGGGTCCAGATCGACCACCTTGCGCAATTCCTCCACCCGATCGTCGATCCGGGCCCTGCGCCAGCCCCGCAGCTTGGCGATCAAGGCGACGTTGTTTCTTCCCGAGATATGCGGAAACAGCCCGCCGTCCTGCGGAACATAGCCGATGCGGTCGGCCCACTCGACTGGAGTGAACGACAGCAGCGCTTGATCGTTGATCTTGACGTAGCCCTTGTCGAAGGCAATCAGGCCGAGCGTGATCCGCAGCAGCGTGGTCTTGCCCGAACCGCTCGAGCCGATCAGGGCATGCGTCGCCCCCTTCGGAACCATGAGATTCACGTCGCTGAGGACGAGTCGATCCTCGAAGGTCTTGGAGATGTTCTGCAGCTCGAGCATGGGCCGGGGCGCTTAAGGGGCGGGATCGACCACGGTGCCCTGGTGGTACAGGATCTTCCAGCCGGATTGGGTCCGGCGCCACAGGGTGGCCCTGCGGGTCACGCGCGGACCCTGCCGCAGCGTGTAGGTCACCAGGTAATTGTCGGGCGCGATTTCCAGGCAGTGGAAGCCCTGGGTCTCCCAGACATCTTCATAGCCCTTGAGCACCCGGTCATCCAGCGTGTCCAGGATGAATTCCCGGCTGTAGCGGCGGCCCGACGCACCTACCTCCCAGAAGGAGGCATCGGTCATGTGCTCGAAGTCGCCCCGGGTGATGCCCCATTCCGGGCGGTGAAATATGGGCTCGCGAGTTTTCAATTCCTCCAGCACAGGGAGAAGATGTGCGGCGGTCTTGAGCGTAGGTTCCGTACTCACACCCCAGCCCTCAACGCTGTGCGGCAACGACCGCGATTTCGATTTTGAATTCGGCGGAGGCCAGATGGGCACTCATGACCGTGGCGCGCGCGGGAGTCGCGCCTGGCACCACCCAGGCCTGCCACACCGTATTCATCTCCGCGAACGCGGCCATGTCGGTGAGCCAGATGGTCGCCGACAGCAGGCGGCTCTTGTCGGAGCCTGCCTCCTTGAGCAGAGCATCGATCCCGGCCAGGATCTCCCGCGTCTGGATGGTGACGCTCGCCCCGGGCGCGACCTGTCCCGCCAAGTACACCGTTTTGTTGTATATCACCGCTTGCGACATGCGCGGGCCGGTCTGAATGCGCTGGATGGACATGGTCGTTCCCTCGAGTTTCGATTGTGCTGCTAGCGTATACCGGCTATACGATCGATTCGCGCCCATTTGCACGCGGCGGCGCCATTGTAAATCTGACAATCCTTTGGGGGAGTATCGATGGATCTGGGAATTCGCGGACGCAAGGCCATCGTTTGCGCATCGAGTCAGGGGCTGGGGGCCGGATGTGCCCGCGCACTTGCCGAAGCCGGAGTGTCCTTGGTTCTCAACGGGCGCAACCACGCCCTGCTCGAGCAGCGGGCCGAGGAGATTCGGCGATCGACCGGGGCTACGGTGTGGCCGGTGGTCGCCGACGTCTCGACCCCCGAAGGCCAGGCGGCGCTGCTCGCGGCCTGCCCGGACCCCGACATTCTCATCAACAACAACGGCGGTCCGCCGTTTCGAGACTTTCGCGAACTGGATCGCCAGGCCATGCTCACCGGGGTCACGATGAACATGGTGACCCCCATCGAGCTCATTCAAAAGGTCATCGGCTCCATGGCGGCCCGCGGCTTCGGCCGCATCGTGAACATCACTTCCATCAGCGTGAAGATGCCGATCCCGGGCCTCGATCTCTCGAGCGCCGCGCGTGCCGGCCTCACCGCCTTCGTCGCCGGCGTGGCCCGAAAATTCGCGGACAAGAACGTCACCATCAACAACCTGCTGCCGGGAAGTTTCGACACGCAGCGTTTGCGGGGCGGTTTCGCGGCGGCTGCGAAGCAAACCGGCAAGCCGGAATCCACATTTGCGGCGGCGGCGATGGCGGAGATTCCTGCGAGGCGCTTCGGCACGGCCGAGGAGTTCGGCCAGACCTGCGCCTTCCTCTGCAGTGTCCATGCCGCCTATCTCACCGGCCAGAATATCCTGCTCGATGGCGGAGCCTATCCGGCGGCGTTTTGACATCACCCCCGAAGCGGGCGGACTATTCACGCTCCCGCCGGCAATCGACGAGAGTGCTATGTTGATCGAAGGGATTCGCGGCGTGGTCGCCGCTGCCACGTTTGCAGTGATGGCGGCCGCGTTGGCCGCTGCCGGCGCCGCGCGTGCCGCCGACTCGGGCGCACCGCCCACCGCCATTGCGGTCGTCACCGACACCTACCACGGCGTGCGGGTGTCGGACCCGTATCGCTGGCTGGAAAACTCAGCCGATCCGAAAGTCCACGACTGGAGTGTCGCCGAGGACAAGCGCACCCGGCAGTACCTCGACGCCTTGCCACAGCGCGAGCGGATTTACCGTCAGTTGTTCGCTCAGATCTCGGCGACGTCGAGTTCGTACCGCGCCCTGTATGCAGCGGGAGAGCGGGTGTTCGCGCTGTACGACGCACCCCCGAAGCAGCAGCCGATGATCGCGGTGTTGACCAATGCCGCCGACCCGGCGCTCGCTCGTATCATCGTCGACCCGAACGCCATGAACCCCCGGGGAACGACCGCCATCGATTGGTTCGTTCCCTCGCCGGACGGCAAGCGAGTGGCGGTGTCGCTGTCGGACAACGGCAGCGAAGCGGGGACGCTGCATGTTTTCGACGTGGACACGCGTCACGAGGTGGAGCGGCCCATCGCGCGGGTTCAATACCCGACCGGCGGCGGCAGTCTGGCGTGGCGCGCCGACAGCAAGGGCTTCTGGTACACGCGCTACCCGGGACCCGACCGGCCCGCCGACGAGCAGCGCTTTTTTCAGCAGGTGTATTTCCACTCCATCGGCGCTGATTCGAGCCGCGACCCCTATGTGCTCGGCAAGGGACTGCCGAAAGTGGCGGAAATCGCGCTCAGCAATCGATTCAATCCCAACCTCGTCGTGGCATCGGTCGCGAACGGCGACGGCGGTGAATTCGCTCACTACCTCATCGATGCGGGCGGCGGCGTGCGCCAAGTGACTCGTTTCGCGGACCAGGTGGTCGCGGCAACGCTGGGAGCGGACGGCACGCTGTACCTGGTTTCGCGCAACGGAGCGCCGCGCGGACGGCTGCTCAAGCTCGATCCGGGCGTGGTGGAGTTGAGGAAGGCCACGGTACTCGTCGCCGAATCCGATGCCGTCATCCTGAGCGGCGGACAGGTCGGCGATCCCATCGCCGTGACTCCACGCGCGCTCTACCTGCTCGAACTCGTCGGCGGCCCTTCGCGCGTGGCCGTCTACGATCATCCCGGACGGCCGCGCGGAGTCCTGCCGCTGCCGAAGGTGGCCGCGGTGGACGAGGTGGCGCCCTTGAGCGACGGGACCGTGCTGTACTCCATCGAAACCTATCTTCAGCCGCGCTACTTCGCCCGCTATGATGAGACGGCGGCGCAAGCCTCCGACTCGAAGCTCAGGCAAACCAGCCCCGTGTCATTCGCCGATACGGAAGTGTTGCGCGAGTTTGCTGCGTCCAAGGACGGCACGGCGGTGCCGCTCAACATCATCCGCCGCAAGGGCACGCCGCTCAACGGAACCAATCCCGTTCTATTGTATGGCTACGGCGGCTACGACATCAGCGAAACGCCTTACTTTCTCGGCGCCAATACGCGCCTGTGGCTCGATGGCGGGGGCGTCTACGTCATCGCCAATTTGCGTGGCGGCGGCGAATTCGGCGAGACCTGGCACCAACAAGGTGCCCTGACGCACAAGCAGAATGTATTCGATGACTTCATCGCCGTCGCCGAGTACCTAATTGCCCACCACTACACCGATCGAGAACACCTGGCCATCATCGGCGGCAGCAACGGTGGACTCCTGATGGGGGCCGTATTGACGCAACGGCCGGAGCTCTATCGCGCCGTTGTGTCGCGAGTCGGCATCTACGACATGCTGCGGGTCGAATTGGATCCCAACGGCCTGTTCAACACCACGGAATTCGGCTCCGTGAAGGACGCCGAGCAATTCAAGGCGCTGTTCGGCTACTCGCCCTATCACCACGTCAAGGACGGAACGGCCTATCCGGCGATTTTCATGGCCACCGGCGAAACGGACGGACGGGTGAACCCCGCACACTCGCGCAAGATGATTGCGCGCCTGCAAGCAGCCACCGGCTCGGGTAAACCCGTCTACCTCAGCATCAATTCGCACGCCGGACACGGCATCGGCAGCTCGCTGTCGATCCGGGTGAACCAGTCGGCCGATATCTACAGCTTCCTGTTCGATCAACTGCGAATGACGCTGCCGTGAGGTAGCAAAGAATCCATTTCGGACGGCGTCAGCACGCGCCACTGCCCCTTTGCGAGCTTGCCCAAGGACAGCGGACCCACGGCCACGCGCACCAGCCGCAGCACCGGCACCTCGACGGATTCCAGCAGCCTGCGGATGTGCCGATTGCGGCCCTCATCCAGCACGATCTCCAGCCACGAGTTCTTTGCGCCGGTGCGCAGCGCGCGCGCCGATCGAACCGCCAGCCGCTCGCCCTGCACCTGCGTGCCGCGCTCGAGCTGCGCCACCAAGCCCGGCTCCGGTATCCGGCCGATCTGCACATGGTAGGTCTTCGGCGGACCCGACTGAGGGTCCGTGATGCGCGCCGCCCACTTCGGGTCATTGCTGAACAGCAGCAGTCCCTCGCTGGCCTTGTCGAGACGTCCGATGGGCGCGAGCCACGGCAGCGCCGCGCCTTCGAAGCAGCGATACACCGTGTCGCGGCCCTGCTCGTCCTTCGCCGTCGTCACCAAGCCGCGCGGCTTGTTCAACATCAGCGCCAGCCGCTGCGCAGGCCCCCGCTCCGCACCGTCGATGTCGATGCGGTCCACGCCCTGCCGCACCGGATGCTCGGCATCCCGAACTACACGACCGTTGACCCGCACGCGCCCCGCGCGCACCCACTCCGCAGCCTGGGTGCGCGACGCCAATCCCAGCTTCGAGATGACACGCGCGACGCCATGGCGCGTCATCGCCGGCGAGAGGGCCGGAAGTGAAGCAGCAGCCCGGCGCCTAAGCCTAAGGATGCGGCCCAGCCCCACGGCGTCGTGAGCAAATCAGCGGACAGGGGCGGTGTGAGCTCGCCGGCGGCGCGCACCGCCGCGGCACACTGGTCCAACACCCAGTGCAAGTTCAGCGACACCACGATCACGGCGGCGGCAACGAGGAGGACCTGGCGCCGCACCCGCGCCCGGCGCGCGCGCTCGAGCTTGCGCAGCAGGCTCGCCGAGAATTCCTCATCGGCCAGCGGCTCGCGCACCTGCGCGAACGCCCGGGCCAGGTCCGGATCCAATTCATCATGCATGGCGCTCACCATAGGCCTGCAGCCATTCTCGCAGGCGGGCCGCGCCGCGGTTGACATGCGACTTGACGGTGCCCAACGGAATGGCCGTCGCTTCGCTGATCTCGGCGTGGCTCATGCCCTCACTATACGCGAGCACCACGCACAGCCTCGAGGCCGGCGGCAACCGGGCAAGCGCGGCGTCGAGATCCAGTCGCTCCGCCGTCGTCGCCGCGGCCGGCACATCGAGCAGAGTCTCCTCGTCGAGTTCGACCTCGCGTTGCTTGAGGCGCGCGTGCTGCAGCCAGCAGTTGACCGTGAGCTTGCGCAGCCACGCGCCGAACGCGGCAGGCGATTGCAAACTGCGAATGGACTTCCAGGCCTGCAAGAACGAGAGCTGCGCGAGGTCGTCGGCCAGCGCGGGATCCCGGGTCAGGCGGCGCAGCAGTTGCCGAGTGGCACTTTGCCGCCGGCGCACCAGCTCGCCAAAGGCCGCGTCGTCGCCGTTCACTGCCAATGCCACCACGGCCACCTCACTTGCCTCGCCGAGCCCGTGGCCCGGCGCCGTCCGATTCACGGCGGCGAATGGCGCGACGGCTCGCGAGCGCGTGCGTCGGCCAGCGTTCGGGCGCCGATGAGCAGCCCGACGCCGACGCAGATCACCAGTACTCCGCAGCCGAGGATGGGATAGAGCGCGACGAATGCGATTCGGCTGATGAAGAACGACAGCAGGCAGATGCCGACGCCGGCAGCCAGGGTGATGATGCCGCCGAGCTTGACATGCACGGGCTCTATCCGCTCGTCTCGCCGCGCAGTGGACGTGAGCTTTTCGATTACGGCGGTATCCAACTGCTGTCCCTTGTCGATGGCCGCACGCAGCACCTCGATGCCGCCGCGCCGCCGCTTGTAGTCCGTGATGATCGCGGCGACGGCCACCGCGCCGATGAATATCCAAAAGGCGGCTCCCGCCAGGTAGGGTCCAATACCGTTCATGCTGATACCTCGTTTGTTGTCGGTATCTCTAAGATGCGTCCGACCGCGGGATTGGATGCAGCCGCGTGCATTCCTCCAAGAAGGATACAACACCGCCGGCCCGGCGCAGAACCAGGAATAGGTACACCAATGCGACAGATTTGGGACTCGAGAAGGACACCCGAACTGAACCATTCTTAGTTCGATGCCCAGATCCGCCTACGCCGAGTGCCACTATGAACACCCGAGATGCGCGCAGCCTTGTCGAGAAGGTCATAGCTCTCGCGCCGCATGCCGTATTCAATGAACAAATGCGCGGCTAGAGCTTGTGCCAAGAGCCCTTCCCATCGAGAACATCGTCCGCTCGATCCTGATCCTGCGCGGTCAGCGGGTCATCCTCGATCGCGAATTGGCCATGATCTACGGCTCCACGACCAAGCGTTTGAACGAACAGGTTAAGCGCAACGGCAATCGCTTTCCCGAAGACTTCATGTTCCAGCTAACCGCCGAGGAAGCAGAGTGTTCAAGGTCGCAAATTGCGACCTTGAACAGGAGGCGCGGCCAAAATATCAAATCCCGGCCGTATGCGTTTACCGAGCACGGCGCGATCCAGGTGGCCAACGTCTTAAATTCTCGGCGCGCCATCGCCATGGGTGTCCACGTCGTGCGCACCTTCGTGCAGCTACGCGAGCTGCTTGCCTCGAACAAGACCTTGCTCCAGAAGCTTAACGCACTGGAACACAAGCTCAAAGACCACGACGATGCGATCGTCGCCATCCTCTCGACCATCCGCGAACTGCTGCATCCGCGGATGTCCAAGCGCCGCGGCATCGGCTTCACTGCCGACCTTCGGGAATGATGTTGGCGTGATTGGACGGCAAGGCGCTCATGAGCCCCTGGCCCTCGCCGCTGTGGCTAGCACTCGGAACGCGGCGTAGCATGAGGCCGATTCGACGGCCACTTCCACTCCTCCAGGCGACTCATTCATGACGACACCCACCGGCTCGCGCACTGCGCTGCAACTTCGATCACTGGTTAAAGCCAACGGCGATTTGGAAGTGTCGCTCACCCGGATTCCCGTCCCCGTCCCGGCGGCCAACGAGGTGCTCATCCGCATGGACGCCGCGCCCATCAACCCGTCGGACCTGGGACTGCTGTTCGCCGGCGCCGACCT
>JBARBX010000579.1:0-1587 GCA_049793535.1 Steroidobacteraceae bacterium
CTCGGGGTGGGCCATACATCGCGGCCCGAATCCAGGTACGTGCGTTCCACCGCAGCGAACAACGCGGCGGCAAGCTCGGTGTTGGGCGCGAGAATCGTATGGCCATCCGCGACGGCCGCCAGCAGGCCGGTCACGGTAGACTCGACGCTCAGCGCTGCCGATCCGTCAGGGTGGAACCGACGAGTTGCAGCCCCGGCCGTGCCGCGGCCTGCCCCTCGAGCAATTCCTCGATGCGCGCGAACACCATGGCGAGGATCTGCGGCTCCGGTAGGTTGGTAATGCGAAAGCAGTTTCGGTAGGGAACGTTGAAGCTCACGCCGGGCGCCACCAACACGTGCTTGTGCTCCAAAAGGTCGAGTGCAAAAGCCTGATCGTCGAAATCCGGCAGGACCTCTCTACGCACTTCGACAAAGGCGTACAGCGCGCCCATGGGTCGTGCCAGCCGCAGATACTTGCTGCGCGCCACCCCGTCGAGGATGGTCTGCCGCGACTCGTACAGACGGCCGCCGGGCCGCGTCAGCTCGCAAATGCTTTGGTAGCCGCCGAGCGCGGTCTGCACCGCCCACTGGCCGGCTACATTGCTGCACAGTCGCAGAGAAGACAGCAATTCAAGGCCGCCGAGATACTCAGTCGCACCCTCGATATCGCCGGAAAAAGCGGCCCATCCCACCCGGTAACCGCACGCCCGATACACCTTGGACAATCCGCTCATGGTGCAGCACAGGGTGTTGTGCACCAGAGTGGCCATGGGCACGAATTCGGCATCGTCGTAAACAATATGGTCGTAGATCTCATCGGACAGCACGACCAGGCGATGCTTCTCGGCCAGCGCGGCGATCGCCGACAAGATCTCGCGCGGGTACACCGCCCCGGTGGGATTGTTGGGATTGACGATGACGATGGCGCGCGTACGCGGCGTGACCAGCGCTTCGATGTCCTGCGGATCGGGTATGAAAGAGCGCGCGGCGTGGCATGGATAGTGAACTGCGCGGCCGGTGTTGAGATTCACCGCGGCCGTCCAGAGCGGATAGTCGGGGCTCGGCACCAGCACCTCGTCGCCGGGATTCAGCAACGCGCGCAAGCTCAGATCGATCAGTTCGCTCACGCCATTGCCGATGAACACCTCCTCAGCCGTGACCCCGCGTACGCCGCGCTCCTGCTGCTGCATCACGATGGCTTCGCGCGCCGGGAAAATGCCCTTCTGGTGAACGTAGCCCTCGCTGTGGCGTAGATTCTCGATCATCGCCAAGCGCATGGTCTCCGGCGTTCTGAATCCGAAGGCATAGGGATTGCCGATATTCAACGAGATGATGTCATAGCCCAGCCGCTCCAGAGCGAGCGCGCGCCGCGCCAGCTTGCCGCGGATCTCGTAGCGTACATTGGCGAGGCCCTCGCTCGGGCGCACCGGCTTTCGTTGTGTCATGGCCCGAAGGATAGCAGCTCCCGCGAACGGTGGCAGGCGACCCAATGGCCCGCCGCCGCGGCTTCGAGCGCCGGTGCCGAACCTGTGCAGACCGGCAGCGCATAGGCGCAGCGGTCCCGATAGGCGCAGCCGATGGTCGGCGGCTCGGCGGCGGGCGCCTCGCT
>JBARBX010000580.1:0-2636 GCA_049793535.1 Steroidobacteraceae bacterium
CTGAAAGGCCGTGCCGCGCAAGTCCAGAGGAAGATCCGGCCGCGGCGCCCCACCCACGATGTGCGCATCCAGGGCCTGCATCCAGGCATTGAGCTCGGGGGAATCCGTCATGCTCGAGGGCGTGTGCGTCGCATTCGGGAATTCATTCTTCAATTGCGCGATCAGTGCGGCAGTGCTCGCACCGAATTGCGCGAAGCACACGCCGCGTTCCGTGGCCGCCATCAGCAAAGGTCCCATAGCCGTGGCGCGGGCGGCGTAATGGATGGCCTCGCCGGCCCCGCCCCGGCGATAAACCGAAGGTGTCATGCCAGGATTGCGCGGCGCATGGTTGTAAACCCGGCTGGTCGATTCGAATCCGGCCTCGGCAACGGCGTCGATGACGCTCTTGCCGGCTTTCAGCCCGCCCTTCAGCCGGCGCAGCCGCGCTGCATCCTGGTACATCTTCGGCGAGACGCCGAGCGCGGCCTTGAACCGGCGTTGCAGATGCGCGGGCGACAGATGCGCGCGCTCGGCCAGATGCGCCAGGGTCAAAGGCTCAGCCGCATGCGATTCAATGTATTCAGCGAGATCCTGAATCATTCGCGCGGTGCGATCGTGCGCGGCACGGGGCCGACAGCGCTTGCACTGCCGCAGGCCCGCGGCTTCCGCCGCGGCCGGGTCGCGGAAGAACCGCACGTTCTCGGGCTTGGGTTGCCGGGATCGGCATGAGGGCCGGCAATAAACGCCCGTCGTCATGACCCCGTAGAGGAAGGCCCCGTCGTAGCTCGCGTCGCGCTGCGCGAGCGCCCGTCGCATGTCGGTTTCCGAAGGCAATTTCGTCGTGTGGGTGGATGTGTCGATCATGTGATCTCCTGGTGTTCCCAGGGGCAAACGTTACCGGCATGCGCCGGCCCGGACACTCCGATTCTTGCGCAGTCATCGCCGCCTGGCAGGGGTCACGGCGCCGATTTCGTGCGCGGCCCCCCGCTCCGGCGCAGCAGCGTGAGCGCCAGAACCGCCGACGCCAGCATGAGAAACAGGCTCACCGCATTGAGCGCCGGGGTCGCACCCTCGCGCATCCGGCCGTACATCATCACCGTGAGCGGCGTGTCCGCGCCGACCAGCATCAGGGTGGTATTGAAGTCCGCGAACGACATCAGGAAGGAGATGGCGGCCGACCCCAACAGCGCGGGGCGCAGATACGGCAGCAGAATGGTGCGAAACACCGCAGCCTTGGAGGCGCCGAGATTCAGCGCGGCTTCCTCGAGCGTGCGGTCGAAGCGCCTCAAGCGGGCGCTGATGGTGAGCGTCGCGATCGTGGCAATGTAGGAAAATTGCCCCAGTACCACCAGCGGCAGTCCGGGCCGCAGAAAATCGAGATCCAGGCCGAATGTGTCATCGGCGAACTCCGCAATGCGGCTGGCGAAGGCGAGAATGGATATGCCGAGTATGACCCCGGGGATCACCAGCGGCGCCAGCATCAATATCGAGAGGACTTGTTTCCCCCAGAAGCGTCCGCGCTCGATGAGGAACGCGTTGGTCGTCCCGACCAGCGCCGACAGGGCGGTCACGCACACGGCCACGATGCAGCTAGTCCAGATGCTGCCCAGCAGCTCGCTGTCGGCAAACAGGCCGATGCGTCCGCGCGCGGCATTGCCGAGAAACCAATCGAGCGTGAAGCCGTGCCAGGGCGGCGCGGGGTAGGGTGCGTCGTTGAACGCGAATACTGCGACCACCGCCAACGGCAGGAACAGGAACGCGAGAAATGCGGCCAGGTACACGGCCGTGGCGGTGCGCAGCCAAACGGGCCGCGGCAGGGAGGGAATCACGTCCGCCTCATCACATCGCCGAACCGCTGCCCGGCGATCCGCAGGCCCACGACCACGATTGCAGTGGATAGCGCGAGCAGCAGGAAGCCGAAGGCGGCTCCCTGCTCCCAATTGAAGCGGGTGATGAACTGAGTGTATATCTGCTCGGTGAACCACTGCGAGTTCTTGCCGCCGAGCAGCGTGGGGGTCAGGTAATTGCCCAGGGTGAGCATGAACACCACGATGCAGCCGGCCGTGATGCCCGGCGCGGCGTGCGGAATCACGATGGTGCGCAGAATGGAAAGCCCGCCGGCTCCCAAATCATAGGCCGCCTCGATCAGGGAATTGTCCAGACTCTCGAGGCTCGACACCAGCGGCACCACCATGAAGAGCAGCGAGGTGTAGATCAATCCGACCAAGATGGTCGAGTCGCGATACAGCAGCTCGACCGGCACGTCCGTCACCCCTAACTTCACGAGCAGTGCCGGCAGCACACCGGACTCTCGGAGCAATATCATCCATCCGAGCGTGCGCACCGTCTCGCTGACCCAAAAGGGAATGAGGCAGATGATGAACAGCAGGGATCCTGCGCGTCCCCGTGCCAGCTTGGCGATGATCCAGGCCACGGGAAATGCCAGCAGCAGCGTCAGCAACGTCGCGATCACCGACATTACCGCCGTGCGTACGAAGACATGCCAGTACAACGGCTCGGTGAAAAAAGTCCGGTACTGGGCCAGACTGTGCACGTATTGGCGGGGACCGGTGCGCTCGCGAAAGGACAGCAGGGCACGGTCGACGTGAGGCAGGATGATCAGAGCGCCGAGCCAAAGCAGCGCCGGCGCGAGCAGC
>JBARBX010000581.1:0-5588 GCA_049793535.1 Steroidobacteraceae bacterium
CCCGCTTGTCGTGCGGCTCTCAGGCACCGGGCACCTGAATTCGTACGACGTCCTTCAACACGCCTTCCAGGCCGCCGAAGACCGTCAACTTGTCGATCTTCTCCGTCACCTTCTCCAGCGTCTCCAACTCCTTCAATCGCAACAGCGTCGGATTGTCGTCCATCAAGCGCGCGGTGTTGAGCAGTGAGCGGGTCGCCGCCGTCTCCTCACGCCGGCGGATCAGGTTCGCCTGCGCGATCTTCTCCGCCTCCACCACCTGGTTGAGGATCACCTTCATCTCACCCGGCAAGATGACATCCTTCACACCCACCGAACGAACCACTACGCCGTTGCCCTCGAGCTTGCCGGCCACAATCGCGCTGATCTCGCGATCGAACGCTCCCTTGTCGCCCAGCAACTCGTCCAAGGTTCGAGCACCCACCGCTTCACGCAGTGCGAACTGGAGCTCCTTGTAGACGTACTCGACGAAGTTGACGAGCCGCGTCCGCGCCTGAACCGCGTCCAGCACCTGCCAGAGCGCCGTCAGGTTGACGCGCAAGCTCACCCTGTCACGCGTCAAGATTTCCTGACCCGCGACCTCCATCGTCTGCAGCCGAAGATCCACCAACTCCACCTTGACGTTGCGCTGGAACTTCCAGAAGGCCGTCAAGCCTGGCTTCAGCACGTCTCGCAGCTCGCCGTCCGCGATCAACAGACCCACGGAGGTGTCCGGCACCTCGACCGAGCCTGCGGCCGAGGCGTTCACCGCCAAACCGCCCGCGCGCATCAGCACCCGAGCCGTGTCGGCATCGAGCGCGAAATCGTTCGAGATATCCTTCACCACTACCCGAACGGCGACCGGCCCGCGCCAGTACAACTGACGCTTACCCGGCGGTAGCACCGACACCAAGCGATCGTTCTTATAGACCAATCCGACCTCGCGGTCGCCCAGTTCCACAATCACCAAGTGCCGCTCGATCAGCGCGCGCGCCTCCGTGATCAGTACGTCGACCCGCGGGTGCTCGAACTCTGGCACCGCAACGTCGTACACCTTGATCTCAGTCCGGTTGAGCGGATCGAACATCCAGTGCACGCCGGGCTCCATGACCGCCTCGAAGCTGCGGTTGCGAAACAGAAGGCCGCGCTCGTACTGCGCAATCGTAATTCGCTTCATTCCCATCATCGCGTTCATCTCTCTCTCCTCACCGCGGCCGCCGTACCACATATACGGCGGCCATCCAAAAGGTCGAGGTTCACCTCCGCATACCGCGCGGGCTCGTGGGAGCCTTGGCATTCGCTGAGCCGATTCGCTGCAGTCGTCGATCTTCGAGCCTGGCTCCTCGCGAGAGCGAACCAACCTTCATCGACCCGACTCAGTGGCCACCGGAGCGAACACCGAGCATCCCACCGCTCAAAGCGCCGCACGCGTTGTGCGGGATCGATGCCGGGGGGTGCGCATCGTTCCCCCACCGAAGTTCACCTCGATGCGAGGCGTTAGCCTCGCGTCAACACCATCAAGTCCCAGTTTCGTGGACTGGTACAAGTGCGGGAGTCGAACCCGCGACACACGGTTTATCAGACCGTTGCTCTACCCGACTGAGCTAACTTGTGGTGGCATGAAACAGAGCGTTCGCGCGGTACGCGCCTGTGCAACCCAGGCTCGGGGCACAGGCGCGCCAGGTGGGTTTACGAACCCACTGTCGCTGCACGTTCGATGTTTCGACCTCGTCACGAGACTCCGGCGATCCGCAGTCTCAAAACCTCCATCTCGTTCTCGCCAACGGCTTCCCATCGCCCCAAAACGACGAGACCCCGGTCGGCAGTGCCTTCCGGGGTCTCATGGAGAGATTGTTCCGGGGACTGCCATCTGGTCAGCCCCGCAACTCACGCGAACTTAGGCTAACGCATCAGGACTTCCAAGGCGCGGGGGTGCACCGCAGGGATTTACGAGATTCCCGGCGCAGACTTTCAGCGTCGAGCGCTGCCGCGTGCAAAAGGTTGTTAATTGATGGTTCATAGGGGCGCGCAATTTACGCCAAATTTACGGCGTGTCAACAAGTATTACGAAAAGATACTCGGCATGCTTCGTCGGGTAATAATCTACCGGCATTCACGGTCATATGTTCAGGACGTTGAATGCACGCGTGCAAACGCTCAATGCCGAATGATTGCTTGGAGCGCGAAATTGGGTTCAATGCGCATAAGGAACACTTTGTGAAGACAAGATCGTGGACCGTAACGGCCTTCTGCATGTTGCTGATCGCATACGCGAGCATGGCTTCGGAACCCTTCAAGAACGACCCCGTCCCTAAAATCAATAACGAAGCCGGGCTGGCACTTAAGGGATATGACCCGGTAGCGTACTTCGAGGACGGTAAACCTTCTCTGGGAGATCCCACGATCGGCTACCGCTGGCACGGAATTTTTTATCACTTCGTGAGTGAGCAGCATCGCAAAGCATTCATCGATCGGCCGGCGCGGTACCTTCCGCAGTACGGCGGCTATTGCGCGTACGCGGTCTCGGAAGGCACAACGGCGGACGGCGACCCTCAACTTTGGGCGGTCGTTGATCAGAAGCTCTACCTGAACAACAACCCCGTCGCCAAGAAAGCTTGGGATGAGAATCGCCCGGGTCGAATCAAGGCGGGCGACCGGAATTGGCCGCACATCCCGAAAATCCCGTCGACGGCCCCGTGAGGGGGCGACGGCTGCGGCGCGCGACGCATTCAACCATGCGCGTGAATGGAGTCACCAAGGTCTCACCGGGGTCCGCGCGGGCTCAGGGTGCTGACGCAGGGCCTGCCCCGCAGCCCACGCGGCGCCGATGAGACCCGCGCGATCGCCAAGCCGGCTGGGTGCGATGGTAATGGGTCGCGAGAAGAGAGCCGGGAGGGCGCGTCGGACCCGCTCATACAGCTCGGGACGCACGCCGATGCTTCCCCCGAACACGATGAGCTCCAGATCGAGGAGCGATTGCAGTGTCACTACAGCGAGGGCCACCCAGCGCGCCGTCGTATCGAGGACCGCCGCCGCCACTTCGTCTCCTTGCTCGAGCAGCCTGAAAATGTCGCGTACCGTGGCGGCCGCGGTTCCACCCTGGCGCCGGTATCGATCCACGATGGCGAGTGAGCCCACCTCGAGCTCGAATGTGCGGTCCATCCCGATTGGCAGGTCCGCGATTTCCCCCGCCGAGCCGCGCGCCCCCCGAAACAGTTTGTCATCGATGAGCAGGCCGAGCCCTGCGCCGGTTCCCAGCGCCAGGAACGCCGCGTTGCGGCAGTGACTGGCGCAGCCGAGCGCATGCTCGCCCAGCATCGCGAGATTCACGTCGTTCTCGATGGCCACATCCGGTCCGAAGCGGCCGCGCAGAAAGCCGAGGACATCGAAGTCCTCCAATCCTGCGATGTTCGGAATCAGGGAAACACGGCCGGTGCGAGGATCGATCGCTCCAGGAATTCCCACCATGACGTGACGCGCGCGCGTGACTTCGATCCCGGCAGTTTGCGCCAGTTTGTCGGCGCAGGCGGCGATCTGTTCGGCCACGTACGCTGCGCCGCGCGGGTCGGTGGGCTCGGTCAATTCCGCCACGATACCGCCGCGCGCATCGGCAATCGCTGCGGCGAGCTTCGTGCCGCCCAAGTCCGCCGCAAAACAATAGGCAGTTTCGCGCGTCATTGACGTGCGCTACGCTGCGCGGGCGGCGGAAGAGGAAGAGCTGCCGCGAGTTCCGCGACCCCGAAAATCTCATCGTGGAGACGGCGCAAGGCGACGGACAAGGCGCCCACGACGCCTGCTCGCCTGCCGAGGGTGCTGGTGCGAAGCTCCACCGGCCGCGCCGAGAGCTGCAACAGTACGCGCGCGACCTTGTCCGCAAAATCCGGCCGCGATCCCACCGAGCCACCCAGAACGAGCAGTTGCGGATCCACCGTTGCGATGACCGCGGCCGCCGCAAGAGCAGTCAGCCGCGCCGTCTCGTCGACCACGTCAGCGGCAATCGGATCGCCCGCCTGCGCTCGCTCAAACACCTGTCTCTCCGAATCAACATCGGAACCGCCGGCCTCCCGGTAGCGCCGCACGACACCCGTTGCGCCAATCTGGTACTCGAGGCAGCCCTGCAGGCGGGACTCGGCTTGCAGCGGATCGCCGCCGATCGGCAGATAGCCGATCTCACCGGCTGCGCCGTTCTCGCCGCGAACGAGCCGGCCGTTGACATAGAGTCCCAGTCCCACGCCGCTACCGAGCGCGAGGAAAGCCACGTTGTCGACGTTTTGCGCGCAGCCATGCCATATTTCCCCGAGCAGCGCGAGATTGATGTCGTTTTCAAGGACGACCGAACTGCCGAGTTTTTCACCCAGCAGGCCCACGACGTTGAGATGATCCAGGCCGGTGATGTTGGGAGCCATCTCGATGGCGCCGCTCTTGGGGTTCACCACCCCGGGGGTGGCCATCACAATGGAGCGAATTCGGCTGGGGTGCGTGTGATTGTCACGCGCCAGACGGTCAGAGAGCCGGGCAATCTGGTCGAGCGTCCAGGCTCCGCCGCGGCTGTCGGTGGATTCGTCGGCCTCAGCGAGCACTCTGCCTGCGATATCCGCGAGGGCGACTGTCAATCGTCGGGCTCCCAGGTCGATGCCGAGCACGTGACCGCCGTCTGGGCTCAGTTCGTACAACACGGCGGTCCGTCCGACATTGCCGCTGGTTCGTCCCACCGGGCGCACCAGCCCCTGCTGCTCGAATGCATCGATGACTTCCGACATCGTCTGTTTCGACAGAGAAGTCACCTTGGCAAGGTCCGCCCGCGAGATGGGGCTGCGGTGCAGAAGGGCTTCGAAAACGCTGCGGCGCGACAACTGGCGGGTCACGCTGGTAATGGGTGGGGAAGGCATGGGAGTACTCATTTGATTCGTCACCTCTCCGAACAATCATAGCCGTATTGGCCGTTAAAGCCACCTATACTTGACGTCTGCCCCACATCGTGCGAGATTGATTCGTCAATCGACCGAATCAATAGGCGCGGGCAAGGGCCAGATGAGAGCGTCGATCGGTAGGGGATGAACAAGCGAGGGTCTCCGCAGGGCATCTGAGATCCGAAAGACAACAATCGAGAGGGAAAGGCCGTGTCAAACGTATATCGCAAGCACCCCCTGTCAATTGCCATATCCATGGCGTTGCTCGCCGCCGCGGCGACGTCAGCCATGGCATCCGAGCAAACGAATGCCTCGGCGGAGAACGCGGGGGCGCAGGACTCTGCGCAGCAGGACGGAGCGACGACACCTTCGCCCGGCGCCACCAAGCCTAAGTCCGCGACCGGCAGCGTCGGGCCGGATGCGCCCGCCAAGGGGGCGGACGAGCTGCAGGAGGTCACCGTCACCGGGGTACGTGAATCGCAGATACGCGCGATCGAGGTGAAGCGCCTGGCTCCGAGTATCCAGGACAGCGTCTCGGCGGAGAACATCGGTCAATTCTCCGACGTGACCATCACGGACGCGCTTCAGCGCATCACCGGTGTGCAAATCAACCGCGACGCGGGCGTTGGATCCTCGGTGGACGTGCGCGGCCTGCCTCAGGTAGGCACCATGCTGAACGGTGAAGTATTCATCACGCCGGAT
>JBARBX010000582.1:0-7055 GCA_049793535.1 Steroidobacteraceae bacterium
TGACGCGCTTCGGCGTCATGAAGCATTTGAAGCTGCTGCAACAGGCGGGGTTGGTGGTCACCCGGCGGCAAGGCCGCGAGAAGCTGCACTTTTTGAACGCCGTCCCGATTCGACTCATCCACGACCGGTGGGTGGACAAGTTCACCCTGCCGTGGGTGACCGCATTGAGCGACCTTAAACAAAATCTGGAGGCCAGGACGATGAAGAAAGTATTCGAGATCTACATCAAGACGACGCCGGCGCTGCTATGGCAGGCGATCACCGACACTGAAATGCGCCGCAAATACACCTTTGGCGCCGTGGTCACCTCGGATTGGACGCCGTCCTCCCGCTACCAGGGCGTGGGTGGCGGAGCGCCGATCTTCGAAGGTGAAAATCTGGAAATCGATCCCCCGAGGCGCCTGGTGCAAAGCTTTCGGGCACTGTGGGGCGCGGATGTTAAAGCGGAGGGAACCTCGCGAGTGACGTGGGAAATCGAGCCGGTCGGGGACTCCTGTCTGCTCAAGGTCACCCACGATGAGCTGAGCGAGGAGGCCAACAGCCAGCTCTACGGCGGCTGGCCGATGATTCTTTCCGGAATCAAGACGCTGCTGGAAACCGGCGAGCTGCTCACCACTCCCGGATCTCTGCGCTGGGTGCAGAGCGGGCCGGTTCAATTGTCCTGTTCCTAGATTGAGCGCACTGATCGCCGGGACCCTGTATCTTTATCTCGCGGCGAAGGGCGGTTGAGGGGCGGAAGTCGATGTACCAGCTCTACATAGCGAACAAAAATTATTCCTCTTGGTCGTTGCGGCCCTGGGTGCTGATGCGCGAACTCAACATTGAATTTCGCGAGCATCTGCTGTACTTCGGGCAGGAGGCGAGTTGGGTTGGGTTCCGCAAGATTTCTCCGAGCGGCAAAGTTCCCTGCCTGATCGACGGCGACGTCGTCGTCTGGGACTCGCTCGCCATCGTCGAATATCTGGCGGAACGGCATGAGGGGGTGTGGCCGGCGCGCACGGATGCGCGCGCCTGGGCGCGAAGTGCGGCGGCGGAGATGCACTCCGGATTCGGTGAACTGCGCAATCGCTGTTCCATGAGCTGCGGCATTCGCGTCCGCCTGAACGACCATCCTGAGGCGCTCGGGCGCGACGTCGCCAGAATCAACGCGCTGTGGACCGACGGCTTGCGGCGCTTCGGCGGTCCGTTCCTCGCGGGCAAGGCATTCACCGCCGTCGATGCCTTCTATGCGCCGGTTGCATTCAGAATCCAAACCTATGGCCTCGTCCTGGACCCTGCGGCCGTGGCATACAAGGATCGCCTGTTGGGCACGCCTGCCATGAAAGAGTGGTATGTCGATGCGCTCAAGGAAACCGTGCGCGATCAACCGCACGAGGAAGACGTGGCCCAGGTCGGGCGCGTGCTGGAAGACTCGCGCGCGATCTGAGGGGAGAGAGCAGCCGGCCGTGTAAGGCGACATAAGAATGAGGTCAAGAGTGAAAATCTCGGGAATCGTGTCGGCCGGTGTGCTGATCCTGTTGTTGGGCCATGGTTACGCGATGGGCCAAACGCCGCGCAGCGATGCGTGGTGTGCGGCTGCGCCGCAGCCGGCGTATTGCGGCGCTGTGCGCGGCGCCCGCGCGGAGGGTTGGCCGGCGCAGAGCCGCTCGGAGGTCATGGCCCGGCACGGCATGGTGGTCACCAGTCAGCCGCTCGCCGCGCAGGCAGGGCTGCAAATTCTCATGCGAGGCGGCAATGCCATCGATGCCGCCGTCGCCACCGCGGCGGTGCTCAACGTGACGGAGCCCATGATGGTGGGAGTGGGCGGCGATATTTTCGCCTTGGTCTACGTGGCCAAGGAAAAGAAGCTCTACGTGCTGAACGCCAGCGGCACGGCGCCGACGGGCGCAACTCTCGCGCATCTCAACGCGCTGGGCTATCACTGGGATCCGAAGAACTGGGGACCGGCGTCGGGGATGCCGATCCACGGCATCTTGCCCGTGACCGTGCCGGGTGCGGTGTGGGGCTGGGACGCCGTGCTCAAGCGCTTCGGTAAACTCACGTTCAAAGAAGTCCTCGAGCCGGCCGCCCAATATGCGGAGCACGGATTTCCGGTTTCAGAACGCATCGCGCACGACTGGCTGCTGCCGAATGCGCTGCCGCTGCAGAAGTGCTGCACGCAACCGGATCCTGAATCGGTGAGGACCTGGTACTTGAACGGCCGGCCGCCGCGGCCCGGGCAGGTGTTCAAGAACGCGGCGCTCGCGAAAACCTTTCGCCTGCTGCAAGCCAAGGGCGCCGCTGTGTTCTACAAAGGCGAGATCGCCCAGGCCATCGTCGCCAAGTCGCAAGCGCTCGGCGGGACCATGACTCTGGATGATCTGGCCGGGTACAAAGGGGAATGGGTCGAGCCCGCCCGTACCCAGTACCATGGTTTCGAGATCCTGGAATTGCCGCCGCCCTCGCAAGCCTGGGCGGCGAACGAGATGCTCAATGTGCTTCAGGTCTGCCTGCCGCAGTGGGCGCCGGGGGAGACGCTGGCCTCGTTGGGGCCCAGGAATCCGAAATACTGGCACTTGCTGATCGAGGCGAAGAAGCTCGCGTATGCCGATCTGTTCCAATTCAATGCCGACCCCAATTTCGTCAAGGTGCCGCTGGCCAAGCTCCTGTCCACGGAGCACGCGGCCTCCTTGTGCGCCAGGGTGAATCCAGCGCGCGCATCCACTCCGGCTGCGCCCGCGAATTATTCTCAGCCGGGCGACACCATCGTGCTCTCCACGGCCGACGCCGAGGGCAACATGGTGTCCTGGGTCAACAGCAATTTCGATGAATTCGGATCCGGCATCACCGTGCCCGGCTACGGTTTCATTCTGCACGACCGCGGCGCTCTGTTCACGCTCAATCCTGCGAGCCCGAACGTCATCGAACCGCACAAGCGGCCGTTCAATACTCTGTCCGCCGGCTTCGTCATGAACGGCGGCAAGCCGTTGATGACGGTCACGCTGATGGGCGGCGACATGCAGGCCCAGGGTCATGCGCAATGGCTCATCGATGTTTTGGACCTGGGCGCCAACATTCAGGCCGCCGCCGACATGGCCAGGTTCAGGCACGGACAGGTATCCAACCTGCTGAGCCTCGAAACTCCGCTGTACGATCTGGTCGGTCCACAGCTTGCCGCCATGGGCCATCGCGTGACAGCGGTGAACGGCGACGAGATGGGCGGCGTGCAAACCATCATGGTGGTCGACGGTACCTATCGCTCGGGATCGGATTTCAGGAAGGACGGCGAAGCCGTCGGTTGGTGAGCATGTTGCCGGTCGCACCTCGTTCCATGCTGCGGCCCTGCGCCGTCGTCATCCTGTCGGCGATGCTGAGCGCGTTCGTACTGCGCGCAGCCGCGGCCCAGGAAGAAATCCAGCACATCACCCGCGCGGGCTTGAAGCAAATGCTCGAGAATCCCGGCACGGAGGCCGTGGGCTCACCCAAGCCGGATGTGATCGTCGTTGAATACTTCGACTACAACTGCCCGTTCTGCAAGAAACTGGTTCCGGTATTGAATGCGCTGCTGGCGCAGGATCACAAGGTCGCCATCCTGTACAAGGACTGGCCCATTCTCGGCGACATGTCGATGTATGGGGCGGCATCCGCCCTGGCGGCGGGATACCAGGGCAAGTACCGCGCCGCTCACGACGCGTTGATCGGCGGGCCGCGCCTGTCGCAGACCGATCAAGTGGACGGAATCCTGCAGATGGCGGGCATCGACATCGATGTGCTGAAGAAGGATCGTACCGCTCACGGCGCAGCGATCGCGGCGCTCATCGCGCGCAACGGCGAGGAAGCCGATGCGCTCACGCTCAAGGGCACACCGGGTCTCGTGGTTGGGCGGCAGCTCGTGCCGGGCATCGTCGATCTTGCGACCCTGAAGAAGCTCATCGCCAGTTCGCGCCGGGAAAAATGACCGGCGCGGCAGTAGCGCCGCACTCGAGCGAGGGATTACGGCACGACGTGGGAGCTGCCGACGTCCTTCCATTCGTAGCGCGGCACCTGAATCCACTGGCCGCCCTTGAGCTGCGGCACTTTGTGCACCTTCGTTTGATCGACCACCATCTTGCCGTCCTTGTCGCTGACCCAGAAGTCGATGTCGTAGATCTGGTCCTTGGTGCCGGCGACCCGAAAGTCGGTGCAGGCGAAGTAGTGGCCGTCGTTGTCGAGCTGTCGCACCGGCTGGTGGGTGTCGACGAACTCTAATTGCAGTTCCTGGCCGGTCTTGTCGTCCTTGAGCTTGAACACGCCGTGGTTCTTCAAGCTTTCGGCCATGGCGTTTTGTTCCACCGCCGACATCACTTCCCAACCGCGCTTGGTCGCCAAGTGGCCGGGGTGTTCGGAGGCGGGTATCCACCACCAGGGGACCGGCTGCCGCGCCATGGTGGTCCATTTCCCATCCGCCTGGAGCGGCTCCTTGTAGATGCGCACTTCCTGCACCTGCAGCGCTCCGTTTTGCGGGATGACCCAGAAATCGATCAGATACCTCTTCTGGGCGTCCTTCGGGTCGTGAAACTTCACGTCGGGAAAAAAGCCGTAGCCGTCGATGGTGCGGGTGAAATCGATGTCGTCGTAGCTCAATTTAAGATGTTCGCCGTTGAGCGGATCCTCGAGCGGGAAGATCCCGTTGTTTGCCTTGAGCGTATTGGCGATGAGTTCCTTGACCACCGTCTCCGCATCGGTGCCGGTGAAGTCCTGCATGGCCTTCTCCGTGGACTCGACACTGCTGGCGGCGACGAAACTGCGCGCGCGTTCGAGATTGTCCGCGGGGCTTTCCAGGAAGGACTTCTTGGCGTCCTCGCCGGCGAAGCAATAGGTCTTGCCGTCCTTGTCGGTCCAGGTCGTGGTGCAGTTGGTCATCACGTGCCGGCCCTCGGCCAGCGCCTCGGCGCACTGGCCGCCGAATTGAGTCTGGGATGCCGCGGCCTCGGCGGCGCACACGCCGCGGGCCATTGCAAACGACACCAGCGCCGCCGCGCAGAGCAAGATCCGTGCGCTGGGCGGGGTGCCAAACCGTCGATGCGATGTGTGTTTCATAGGTCCCCCGAATACATTGTATAAGCCGATTGCGCGCCGAAGTCGATGTTCCTAGGTTGCGGCGACGCGGGGTACACCGGGGCTGCCTTGCGGGCATTCGAGCGCGCCGCGATCCCAGGCCGCGGTGCGCGCCGCAGCTTCATAGGTGCTTTGCAGGAAGGCGAGCAGTGCAGCGTCCGGGTCGTCCGCCGTGCGGACCGCATCGTAGGGGAGCAGGAACTCGCCGAGCGCCTCATGGAAGTAAGCGCCTGCGGGCCTGACGGGGGACTCCCGGAAGCCGGTTGGTGTCGGATAGGCATAGGAGTAGAAGGCTGCAAAGTCGATGCCGCCGCCGCCGGGCCAGAATCCCGCGCTGCTGACTTCGTGGGAATAGGCCTCACGCATCACCGCCGACGCCAGTCCCGGAACCTTGCCGGGATAGGGCGGGGCGCGCCGGCCCGAGAAGCGAGTGACCGCCAGATCGAAACTTCCCCAAAAGAAATGCACCGGACTGCACTTGCCCATGAAGCCCGTGCGAAATTTTTTCAGGATACGGTCGATGCGCAGCAGCACCTCCCAGAAGCGACGGGCGTAGTCGGCGTCGTAGGCCGTGTGGATTCGATCGCGGCTGAAGTCCGTTGCCGCCGCGATCTCGCAGGGGAACTCGTTGATGGCGATCGCCACTCCGAGATCGGCGAGCGCCGCCATCACCGCGGCATAGAAATCCGCGACGCTCTGCGGCCGCAAGGCGAGGCGGCGCATCCGGCCGTCGCTCAAGCGGATGGCGAGCACCTGCTCGATGAAATCGAATTCAATCTCAAAGCTCGTGGATTCGTGTGCCATGGGCGATGTCGCCAGTCCGCGGGAGGTGACGTACAGGGGTACATGCCAGCTATGATTCAGCCACGGGGTCAGCCCTAGGCGAATCTTGCCCACCACCTGCGTCCACAGTTGCAGGGTATCGCGCGTGTCCCGCCACGCGGCGTAGTCGAGGACCGGCCAGGGTGGGCTCGTTGGATCAGCCATGTCGTCCTTCCATTCGTCGGAGCAATCCGCGTTTTGCGCCGAGACGCTGTTCCGTTACGATGCGCCATTGCCCCGAGCGGCGTCAAAGGATGTCCATGTACCGAGCGGCCCGCGTTGCGACCATGCTACTCACCCTGGGTTGGGCAGCCGCCGGTGCCGCACCCCGCGCCGCGGGTCCCCAGCCTGTCATGGATCCGGCGGCGGCGGGGCGCTTCGCCGCGCTCGCGCTCAAGTGCCTGCACACCGAATATCCCAACCACATCAGTCACACCCTGGACAGTGACGCCGATGCGCTTCCGCCGCATGTGCTCACCCCGGCGTTCTACGGCTGCTTCGACTGGCATTCGGACGTGCACGGTCACTGGCTGCTGGTGCGGCTGCTGCGCCTGTTTCCGGATGCGCCCTTCGCCGCGCGGGCGCGCTCGGAACTCGCTCGCAGCTTCACGGCGCAAAATATCGCCGGCGAACTCGCCTATCTGCGCCGGCCGGGCCGCGCCTCGTTCGAAAGACCGTACGGCCTGGCGTGGCTGCTGCAATTGTCGGCGGAGCTGCGCGCCTGGGACGATCCCCAAGCGCGCGAGTGGTCCGGCACGCTTAAGGCCCTCGAGGCCGAGGCCGCGGCGCGCTTGAAGGCGTGGATCCCGAAGCTGCACTATCCGATTCGCATCGGTGAGCACGATCAGACGGCGTTCTCTTTTGGGCTGATCTGGGATTGGGCGGGAGTCGCCGGCGACACTGAGATGCGCCGCGTGCTTAGCGATGCGGCGCGGCGCTTCTACCTCGCCGATCGCCGCTGCCCCATCGATTACGAGCCTTCAGGCGAGGATTTCTTGTCCCCCTGTCTGGCGGAGGCTGATTTTATGCGCAGGGTACTGGACCGCCAGGCGTATGGTCCCTGGCTCAAGGGGCTGTTGCCGCAGATACCAGTGCAGGCGAATTCCACCTGGCTCCTCCCCGCCGTGGTGACCGATCGCGCCGATCCCAAGCTCGCG
>JBARBX010000583.1:0-2170 GCA_049793535.1 Steroidobacteraceae bacterium
GTGTGAGGTCGGTCGGCGCGCGCACGCGGATGGATTCGCCGTCCACGATGCTGGCAAAACCGGGGCCGAGTCCGCGATTGAGGCTTTCCACCAAGCGCGTCGCCGTGGTGAAGTCCGGATCGTTCAGATTCAGGGTGATGAAATCGCCCTGCGCGATCTGCGAGGGGACCGCGCGCTCGACCGTGGCGCCGTTGGGAATCCGGCCCGAGCTCGGCACATTGACCGTCAATTTCGAGCCGTCGGCGCCTTCGACGCCGAAACCGCTGACCAGGAGATTGCCCTGCGCGATCGCATAGATTTGACCGTCGAGCCCGTGCAACGGCGTCACCAGCAGCGAGCCGCCGCGCAAACTCTTGGCATTCGCGATGGAATTGACCGTGATGTCGATGGTTTGCCCCGGCTTGACGAAGGCCGGCAACACCGCGTGCACCGAGACCGCCGCGATGTTCTTGAGCTGCGGCGGCGAGCCGTTCGCCGGCACCGTGATGCCGAGTTGGGCCAGCATGTTGGTCAGCGATTGCACGGTGAAGGGAGCTTGAATGGTCTGGTCTCCGGTGCCGTTCAACCCGACCACCAGGCCGTAGCCGATCAGCTGATTGGTGCGCACGCCCTGGACCTGTGCCATGTCCTTGATGCGCTCCCCGCGCGCGAACGGGGCGGCCAGCAGGAGCAGAGCGACGATGCAAATTCGAATGGGCATGTTGAGCTCCGGCGTCAGAAAGGCGAGTACGCCGAGTTGAAGAACCTTGCCAGCCAGCCCATGCGGTTGGAGCTGTCGACCACGCCCTTGCCCGAATAGCTGATGCGCGCATCCGCGAGCTTGTCCGAGGTGACCGTGTTGTTGGTGGCGATGTCCGCCGATCGGACGACGCCTGAGATGTGCACGAACTCATCGCCTTGGTTGAGCTTCAAGGTCTTGTCGCCCTGAACCACCAGGTTGCCGTTGGCCTGCACCTCGATCACGGTGACGGTCAGACTGCCGGCCAAGCTGTTGCTCTGCGCGCTGGTGCCGGCGCCGCTGAATCCGTCGGCACCGTTCAGAGTGGTGGAAAGGATGGGCCTGCCCCTGACCGTCATGCTCTGTCCGAAGATGGTGGGCGCGCTGTTCGCCACCGTGGTCGTCTTGGCGGTGGTGGTGGTTGCGCTCTTGCTGGCATTGGTCGCCTCGTTCAAGACAATGGTCAACACGTCGCCGACGCGGCGCGCCTTGAGGTCGGAAAACAATTCCATTTGCTGGCCCGCCTGGTAGATCGCTCCGTCGGTGCGCGGCGTGGGCGCCGGCAGCACGCGCGCGACCGCGGGTTCCGGCTTGTGTTGCTTGGCCGGCAGCAGACCGCAAGCGGCCGACAGCGCGCACAGCAGCAGCGCGCAACCCAGAGCGGGAACGGAGGATTTGTTCATCATGATAGGTTCGTCGTCAGGTACTGCAGCATCTGATCGGTGGTGCTGATCGCCTTGGAGTTCATTTCATAGGCACGCTGGCAGGTGATCATGTTGACCAGCTCCGTCACCGTATTGACGTTGGAGGTCTCGAGCGACCCCTGCTGCAGAGTGCCGAGTCCGTTGAGTCCCGGTGCGCCGGCCTGCGGCGAACCGCTCGACCCTGACTCGACCAGCAGGTTGTTGCCGACCGGCTGCAATCCCTGCACGTTGATGAAGTTCGCCAGTTGCACCTGGCCGACCGTGGTCGCCTTCGTGGCGCCCGGCGCGGTCACTGAGACGGTGCCGTCGCTGCCCACGGACACCGACTGCGAGCCGACCGGAACGGTGATCGAAGGCGACAGGGGGTATCCGGAGGCGGTGACCACATTGCCCGTCGCATCCATCGAGAAGGAGCCGTCGCGCGTATACGCGAGCGTGCCGTCCGGCATCGTGATCTGGAAGAATCCCTGACCCGTGATCGAGAGGTCCAAGGTGCCGCCGGTTTGCAGCACGCTGCCTTGGGAGAAGTTCTTTTCCGTGGCGGCGATTTTCACGCCGGTTCCCAGGGAAAGTCCGGTCGAATACTGGGTGTTCTGCGTGCTCTGCGCGCCGACCTGCTGCACGTTCTGGTACATGAGGTCCTGGAATGCGGCCCGATCGGCTTTGAAACCCGTGGTATTGCTGTTCGCGAGGTTATTGGAAATAACCGCCATCTGGGTGTTTTGCGCATCGAGACCGGTCTTTGCGG
>JBARBX010000584.1:0-4458 GCA_049793535.1 Steroidobacteraceae bacterium
GCTGAGATCAGACGGGAGGGGTTGGTCGAAGTGATCAGCGTATTCATCGTAGTCTCCTGGTATCAAGTGAAGCATTCAAGGTGTCGGGTTTCGTCGGTCGGTCGGTGTTCTCGCCGGCCTTGAGGCAACAGTGCTCCCTGCAGCGCCTGGAGTCCTGATGGGGATATGAAGGTGGCCTAGGGATTCTCTGAACCTGGAGGCAGGCATCCGTGGCGAGTCTCGGGCGCGGCAAGGCGTATAATTGCAAGCGCGGCAAAAGAGCCGCTCGAAAAGCAAAAACCTTCGCTAATTCATTGAGTTGCGATGCCACCCATTGGTTCAGCCGGTCGTGCCTTGCTTCGGATCGCTGAGTTGCGCGTGGATCCGACGCTCGACGAGATTTGCAAAGAAGGGCACACGATCAAGCTCGAGCCCAAGTCGATGCAGCTGCTGATTTGCCTCGCAGAGCGGGCAGGCGAGGTACTCAGCGTCGACGAACTGCTAGATCTGGTCTGGAAAAACGTGGTCGTCAGCCCGGACTCCGTGTACGCCGCCGTCGCCGCCCTTCGACGCATCCTTGGCGACGATCCAAAAACCCCCAAATACATCGCCAATGTCGCGCGCCGAGGCTATCGACTCATTGCGCCTGTGTCGCCGTGGGTGGACCCGCCCACCGACTCGACTTCCGCTGCGTACGTGGCCCCGCCAATCAGCGACAAGCCGTCGATCGCAGTCATCCCGTTCCTCAATTTGAGCGGGGATCCGAGACAGGAGTACTTCAGCGACGGCGTCACTGCGGACATCATTACCGAGCTTTCGCGCTGGCGGCGTATTTCAGTGCGTTCCCGTTCGGCCTCGTTTCGCTATCACGGCCCCGCAGTCGAAATGAAGCAGGTCGCTCGCGAATTGAATGTGCGATTTGTGGTTGAAGGTAGTGTGCGGCGTACGGGCGAACGAATCCGGATCAGCGCCCAGTTGATCGACGCAGCCACCGGCAACACTATCTGGAGCGAAAAATTCGATCGAGGGCTGGACGAGATCTTCTCCGTCCAGGATCGGGTGGTACAAACCATCGTCAGCACGCTCGTCGGTCGCTTGGAAGCCTCCGATACCGAGCGCGCGCGCCGCAAGCCGCCGCTGAGCCTGGCTGCGTACGAGTGTGTGTTGAAGGCCAATTCATTGTCCTGGGACGATCCAGAGGGCGAAACTGAGGCCGCGCGACTGGTCGAGAAAGCGATCGAACTCGACCCCGGCTATGCACTCGCACACGCGGTGCTGGCGGCGCTGTCCTACTCACAATGGGAGGACGGTCCGAGAAACTCGGCTGCCGCAATGGAAAGGGCATACGTCCTTGCAATGCGGGGGGTCGAACTCGACGCCGGTGAGAGCACCTGCCTTGCGATCCTCGGTCACGCCTGCGTGCATCGACGCTCTTACGAACTGGCCCTGCAATACAGCCGGCGGGCCGTCGAGATCAATCCCAACAGCCAATGGAACGCAGCGGATCTGGGATCCACTCTGGTTTATGCCGGTGAGCACGAAGAGGGCCTGACTTGGTTGGCAAGGTCTCGAGAGATCGACCCCTACTTCGATCAGGCGTGGTGCTGGCGCTCCGCCGGCCTGGCATGCATGAGCCTGGGTCGATTCGCGGATGCTCTGTCGATGCTCAGCCGCGCGCGGCTTCGCACCTATTTCCATGCGGCGCTGCTCGCCGGATGTCATGCCAGGCTGGGCGGCGTGCATCTTGCCGAAACCAGCGTTGCAGATTGTCTATCCATGAAACCGGACTTCTCGATTGCGCGCTTCATGAGCAAGTTGCCGTTCAAGAATCCCGCAGATGCCGACCAACTTGGCTCGTCCCTGCGTCTGGCCGGTCTGCCGGAATAATGTCAGTCACGGATTCGGCCAGCGATATCGCCGTGCCCGCCTGGATAGGCGAGATTTTGCATTTCTGGTTTGACGAGATCGAGGCAACTCAGTGGTTCGCGAAGAGCGATGCGGTCGATGCGCAGATACGCGGCCGCTTCCTTGCGCTGCACCGGCGAATCGTGGCAGGCGATGAATCCATCGCAATTACGCAACGCCCGCTGCTGGCTGCCGTCATTGTCTTGGATCAATTCTCACGCAACCTGTTCCGTGGCACGCCGCGTGCCTTCGCGGCCGATCCCGTCGCGCGCGAACTGTCCAGAGCCGCGGTCAAGCAGCGCTTCGACGATGCCATGAACGAACAAGAGCGGCTGTTTCTGTACATGCCGTTCGAGCACAGCGAGGATCGCCAGGATCAAGCCCTTGCAGTCGAACTAATCGGGCGCTTGGGCAGGGAAGAGTGGACGCGGGCTGCGATCGCGCACAGGGCGGTCATCGATCAATTCGGCCGCTTTCCGCATCGAAATGCAATACTCGACCGACCGTCTTCGCAAGACGAGGCCGAGTTCCTGCAAAAACCCGAAGCATGGTGGTACTGACGTCCAAACTGTCCGCGGCGTCGGATCTGCAAAGTTCGCCATCGCCTTTCGGTTCCGTACGCTTCATGAACGCAGACTATCGACAGGTGTCGGACGAGCAATCTGGGCCTTCCTTCTTGCGTGCACCGATCGTCGGTCTATGGGCGTTCAAGTACACATCCCTGGGAAATATGACCACGTTGGGCATTCCCGACGGTGCGCCGATCGACAGCGGCAATACCGCATGGTTCGCGGACGGCAATGAAGTCACCTTCTCGGGCGCGCGCAATCCCATTGTCGGTGCGTCGTGCATCGGCGTGTGGAAACAAACCGGCGCACGCACCTATGTGCTCAACCACGTCGGGCTGTCCTGGAACCCCTTGGCGCCCTACAGCGTTCCGGCGGGACCCGGCAATCCCGGCGGCGGACCCGGCGCTCCGGGCGGCCCGGCATTCATCAAGCAGTATGTGACCTTGTCCCTGGATGGCCAGAGCTACACGGGAACCTTTGCCATCACCCAATTGATGCCGGATGGCAAGACGCCGGCGTTGCCCGCGGCGATCAAAGGAACGATATCGGCGACGCGCGTTACCGTCGACACCGATACGCAGGAGCCTTAAATCCCGCCCCCCTTACGCTCAGGCGTAAGGGGGATTCTCCGCGCACCCCGCAGACGAATACTTGACACAGTCAACTAATCGCGGCAGGATGAGACCACATCAGGAGGTGCATGGTGCAGGTCGACTCGTTCGCACAGGTTGAGGCTGTTCGCCGTTTCAATCGCTTCTATACGCGGCGCATCGGCGTGCTGGAAGAAGGATTGCTGAACAGCCCATTCACGCTTGCGCAGGCCCGTGTCTTATTCGAGCTTGGGACGCGCAAGACCATGACGGCCGGTGAGCTGATCGACATGCTGGGGCTGGATCCTGGGTATCTCAGCCGTATTCTTCAGGGTTTCGTCAATTCGCGGCTACTGGCGCGGAAGCGGTCTGCGGAGGACCGACGGCGAGTGGAACTGTCGCTGACCGCGAAAGGGCGCAGGGCGTTTGCCGAGATCGACGCAAGATCCCGCAATACCGTCGCTGAGATGATCTCGCCGTTGCCGCCCGCTGAGCGAAGACGGCTGCTCGGTGCGATGCATTCCCTGGAAGAGACGTTATCCGGGTCAGGCACGTCACGCGACGCGGCCGTGTCCGTTCGGCCGTACCGGATCGGCGATGTCGGTTGGGCGATCGAACAACATGGACGTCTATACGCAGAGGAATTCGGCTGGAACGGCGAGTTCGAGGCGCTGGTGGCGACGCTCTTTGCGCGCTTCGCGACCAACCACGATTCCAAATCGGAACAATTCTGGGTCGCTGAAGTCGACGGGGAGCCTGTCGGTTGTGTGTTCGTCGTTCGCAATGATAAGGACTCGCGCGCGGCGCAGCTGCGCTGCCTGTTGGTTGATCCGAAGGGGCGCGGCCTCGGCCTTGGTCGCCGGCTTGTTGAAGAATGCATTCATTTCGCGAAGTCGGCCGGGTACCAGCGGATGCTTTTGTGGACGAACGATGTACTGGTTGCGGCGCGCAGGATCTATGAGCGGGCCGGGTTTTCATTGGTGGAGGAGTCTCCACATCACAGCTTCGGACACGATCTCGTCGGGCAGATCTGGGAACGGACTCTCTGATGGTGAATCTCGTTGTCGGCACTATGGCGCGATTTCAGGCTCGATGAGTCTCGCCAAGTTGCGCAGCGACTCCTGCCAACCCAGATAACAGGCCTCGACTGGAATCGCGTCCGGCAGACCCTCCTGCACGATGTCGACTTCCGTACCGAGCGAAACCTTCTTCAGCGTCACCGTCACCCGAATCTCTCCGGGCAGGTTCGGGTCCTCGAACTTATCGGTGTAGATCAAACGCTCGTTGGGCACGAGCTCCACATACTGGCCGCCGAACGAGTGGCTATCGCCGGTGGTGAAATTCCGAAAGGACATTCTGTGGGACCCGCCGACTCTCGGGTCCATGTGATGCACGGTGCAGGTGAAGCCATTCGG
>JBARBX010000585.1:0-2962 GCA_049793535.1 Steroidobacteraceae bacterium
AGCCGGCGGTGGTGCACATCATGGCCGGCACCAACGACATCGCCGGCAACACCGGTCCGATGGATCCCCCGGCGACCGAGGCCAATATTGCCTCGATGGTTGATCTCGCGCGGGCCAACGGCATCCAAGTCGTGCTCAGCTCGGTGTTGCCGGCGACGGACTTTTTCTGGCGGCCGGGCTTGAATCCGGGACCCAAGATCGTCGCGCTCAACGAATGGCTCAAGAGTTATTCGAAGTCCAGGCACCTCATCTATGTGGATTACTACAAGGCAGTGACGGACGGCGCGCTTGGCATCCGATCCGATCTGACGCCCGACGGCGTGCATCCTTCGCAAGCGGGCTATCGCGTCATGGAACCATTGACGAGGGCGGCTATTCGCATGGCGCTGCGTCGGCAACAATGACGTCCTTAGAAGGCAAAGTCCGTCTCTACGAACTCGTGCTCGAGAACGGCCGCTCGGCCAGCCCCTACGTGTGGCGCATCCGCTATGCGCTTGCTCACAAGGGCGTCCCCTGCGACAGCGTCCCGGTCGGCTTCACCGAGGTCTCCGGGATCATGGGCGGGCGATTCAAGACGGTTCCGGTCATCGAACACGGCGACACCGCGATGGCCGAGAGCTGGGACATCGCCGAGTATCTGGATCGAACCTTTTCAAGCGCGCCGCCGCTGTTTGCAGGCCCGGCGGAACTTGCCATGGCGCGGCTCACCGATGCGTGGTTTTCCGCGGAGGTCGTGCGCAAAATGTTCGGCGTGTACGTGCTGGATGTGCACAATGCCGCGCGCCCCGAAGATCGCGCTTACTTTCGCCGGAGCCGGGAACAGTATTTGAAAGGCGCAACGATGGAGGAATTTACCGCGGACCGCGCCGCGCGCCTACCCGAGCTTCGCAATGCCTTGGCGCCGCTGCGCGCCCATCTCTCCCGCCACGCCTTTCTCGGAGGCACCGCGCCGAATTACGCGGACTACATCGCACTCGGCGCCTTCCACTGGGTGGCGAGCGTCAGCACCCTGCCGCTGCTCGCGAACAACGACACCCTGCGGCCGTGGATCGAGCGCGGGTTCGACCTGTACGGTGGACTCGGACGCGACCCGCGCATGAAAACCCTGTTCGAATAACGCCGGTCACCGAACTTGCCCGTGCAAAGGCCGCCATTCACTCTGCATTCTAGAGTACTTGACGAGACATAGTACCTCACTTAAGCTCCCGAGGATGTCGAGACCGGGCGATTTATTCTCCTCCGTTCATTCCGAAGCTCCGGTGGCCATCGAGAGCCGCGCGCTCGGCACCCTGGCCTATATCCGTGCCTCCATCGAGTCGTCGAGCTCGATGGACGTTCCCGGCATGGCCGGCATCGTCATGGGGATCATCGGCGTTCTCGCGACCGGGGTGGTTTCGTTGCCGCGCTGGGCGCCTGACTGGCTTTGGATTTGGTTGGCCGCGGCGGCCGTGGCTCTGCTGCTCGGCGGCGCCATGGTGTTGCGTCAAATCGCTCCACGCGGGCGAACTCGGTATTTGGGGCCGGCGAGGAGATTTCTGCTCTGCCTCTGCCCCGCCCTGTTCGCCGGCGCCGTGCTCACCTGGGTTTTGGGAACCGGCGGGCTGGCGGCCCTCATTCCGGGCATGTGGCTGCTTCTCTACGGCTGCGCGGTGCTCTCCGCGAGCACGGTGACGAGCGCGGCGATCGCGCGGCTCGTCGGCGTCATGGGAGGCCTGTTCGTCGTGCTCGGTCTGATGGCGTTCGTGCTGCCCGCAACCGCCCACACGGCCATGTTGGGCGTGGGGTTCGGCGGTCTGCACCTGCTCTTCGGCCTCCTGATCCGGCGCTCGACTCATGACGGCTAAGTCCGGCGCGATCAAGCGCAGCGAGCCGGCCGCCGCGAGTTCAGGCAAGGCCCCGTCGAAGCCTGCGGCTCCGTTACGCGCCCGCCTTGGGGGCGAGGATGCGGGATTCGACCGCCTAATTTACGAGCGGGTGCGGCTCGGCATCATGAGTGCGCTCGCCATGAACGAGCAGTTGAGCTTCAACGAGCTCAAGTCCCTGTTCGACGTGAGTGACGGCAACCTGAGCGCGCACGCGCGCAAGCTCGAAGAAGCGGGCTATGTGGTGTGCACAAAGTCCTTCGAGGACCGAAGGCCGAAGTCCCAGTACCGCATCACACCGGTTGGCAAGAAGGCATTGCTACGCTACCTCGAACATATCGAGGCCGTGATCAAGGCAACCCGGCGCGTTTGACGCAATGCACGTCGCGATCATCATGGACGGCAATGGACGCTGGGCCACCCAGCGTGGGCTGCCGCGTACCGCCGGCCACGTCGAGGGGGCGAAGGCGGTACGCACGACGGTCGAAGCGGCGGCGCGGGCGGGCATCGAGGTGCTCACCCTGTACGCCTTCTCGTCGGCCAATTGGGCGCGGCCGGCGCCGGAGATCGCCGCCCTGATGCGTCTGTTCGGCCAATACCTCTTCACCGAGACCCGCCGCTGCGTGGAGCAATCGATCCGAATCAACGTCATCGGGCGGCGCGACCGGCTCGGCGAACACCTGCTTCGGTCCATCGCACAAAGCGAGCGGCTGAGTGCGGCGGGCGACAGGATGCTGCTGCGAATCGCGGTCGACTACTCGTCCCAGCACAGTATCGTGCAAGCCGCACGGTGCGCCCATCCCGACACGGAATTGACGGCCGAGGAGTTTCACCGTCGGCTGCTCGAGGTCGACCATTGCGCCTGCCCGGTGAGCGAGGTCGATCTGCTCATTCGCACCGGGAACGAGCGGCGCTTGAGCGATTTTCTGCTTTGGGAATCCGCCTTCGCGGAGCTGCATTTCAGCGATTGCCTCTGGCCTGACTTCGATGAGCGGCGCTTTCTAAGCGCACTCGAGGACTACAACGGCCGCCAAAGACGCTTTGGCGGCCTCAGCGCGACGACGGTTTAGCCGCCCGCACACGGGAAATTGGCTCGAATC
>JBARBX010000586.1:0-13195 GCA_049793535.1 Steroidobacteraceae bacterium
ACGAGGAATTATGGAGCCGACCGATACTTCGAGACCTGACTATTTCCATCGGGTGGTAGATTGTCAATGGGCCTGTCCGGCGCACACCGATGTTCCCGAATACATCCGACTGATCGCCCAGGGCGAGTTCACCGAAGCCTACCTGGTGAATCGAGAATCCAACGTCTTCCCGGGCATTTTGGGGCGAGTCTGCGACCGGCCCTGTGAGCCTGCCTGCCGCCGCGGCCGAATCGAGGAAAAGCCCGTCGCCATTTGCAGGTTGAAACGCGTCGCCTCCGACCATCGCGACGACATCACGGCGCGGCTCCCCAAGGCGCCACGCGAGAAGAACGGCAAGCGGATCGCCTGCATCGGCGCGGGCCCGGCCTCGCTTACGGTCGCGAACGATCTGTTGCCCCTGGGCTACGAGGTCACGATATTCGAACAATACGGCGTACCCGGCGGCTTGATGCGCACGAATATTCCCGCCTTCCGTCTCCCCGCAAAGGTTCTGGACGAGGAGATCGGCTACATCGTGAACATGGGCGCGGACCTGCGCCTCAATTCCCCCGTCAAGAGCATGCGGCGGCTGCTCGACTCGGAGGAATTCGATGCCGTCTTCGTGGGATCGGGAGCCCCGAAGGGCAAGGAGCTCGATCTGCCGGGCCGCCACGACACGGATCGCGTCCATATCGGCATCGCCTGGCTCGAGTCGGTGGCCTTCGGCCACGTCGAAAATGTCGGCGAGAGAGTTCTGATCATCGGCGTCGGCAACACCGCGATGGATTGCTGCCGCAGCTCGCTGCGCCTGGGCGCCAAGGATGTGAAGGTCATGGCGCGCAAACCGCGACAGTTCTTCAAGGCCTCTGAATGGGAGCTCGAGGATGCGGAACATGAAAACGTCGCCATCGTGGTCAATCACGCGCCCAAGTCCTTCGTCACGGAGGGCGGCAAGCTCAAGGGCATGATGTTCGAGAAATTGGAGTACGACATCGAGGGCGGCGACATCAAGGCGACGCGCTCATTGGGCGAAACGTTTTTCCCCTGCGACGACGTGATACTGGCGATCGGCCAGGAGAACGCCTTCCCCTGGATCGAGAAGGGGATCGGAATCGACCTGGACAAATGGAATGTGCCCGCCGTGGACAAAGTCACGTTTCAATCCACGCTGCCGCAGGTGTTCTTCGGCGGCGACGCCGCGTTCGGACCCAAGAACATCATCTGGTCTGTCGAGCACGGCCACCAGGCCGCCATTTCGATCCACAAATTCTGCCACGACGAGGAGGTGGCGGAGCGCATGCCGCGCGGCGTGACGCTGTCCAGCCGCAAGATGGGCATGCACGAGTGGGCGTACAAGAACGAGTACAACGCCGTGGAGCGGCGCCTCGTGCCGCACGTGGGGCTCATCGAGCGATTCAAGAAGATCAACATCGAAGTGGAGCTCGGTTTTACGGCGGAGGAGGCGGCCCTGGAGGTCCAGCGCTGCTTGAATTGCGACATGCAGACGGTGTTCGCCGCGAAGCTGTGCATCGAGTGCGATGCCTGCATCGACATTTGTCCAGTCGATTGCCTCACCATCACCAAGAACGGCACGGAGGCCGAGTTGCGCACCCGGCTGACGGCGCCGGCCGCCAATCACAGCCAAGCCCTGTACGTGTCCGCGCCGCTGCCGCAAACCGCGCGGGTCATGGTCAAGGACGAAGACGTCTGCGTGCATTGCGGCCTGTGCGCGGAGCGCTGCCCGACCGCGGCCTGGGACATGCAGAAGTCCACCATCCGCATACCGCAGGCGATTGACGAGGAGGTTTCAGCATGCCCGGCTTGAGCGCCAATGCCAACCGCGTGAACGATTTCGTGGTGAAGTTCGCCAACGTCAACGGCACCGGGTCCGCGAGCGCCAATTCGCTGATCATGAAGGCGATATTTCGGATGGGCGTGCCGGTCACCGGCAAGAATTATTTTCCCTCGAATATCCAAGGCCTGCCCACCTGGTATGAGATCCGCATAACGCGCGACGGTTACGCGGCCCGCGCCACGCACGTTGACATCATGGTGGCGATGAACGCGGAGACCTATTCGCGGGACGTCCGCGAGCTCGCTTCGGGCGGATACCTGATTTACGATTCCACCTGGCCGCGCAGCTCGCTCCTGCAGCGCGGCGACATCACCGTGATCGAAGTGCCGCTCGCCAAGCTCGTCAACGAGAATTTCGACGGCGTCCGCAATCGCATTCTGTTGAAGAACATCGCCTACGCCGGCGTGCTGGCCGCCTTGATCGACGTCGATCTGGAGGTGATCGCAGGCCTCTTGAGCGAGAGCTACGGGAAGAAGCCGAAGCTTCTCGACTCGAACTCCAAGGCGCTGCGCCTGGGGTACGACTTCGTCAAGCAGCATCTGACCTCGCCGCTGCCGCTGCGGGTCGAACACCTGGACAAAACCCGCGGCCACATCATGATCGACGGCAACACCGCCGCCGGCTTGGGCTGCGTGTATGCCGGCGCCACGGTCGGTGCCTGGTACCCCATCACCCCGTCGACCTCGCTGATGGATGCTTTCAAAGGCTTTTGCGAGCGCTATCGCGTCGATCCCGAGACCGGCGAGCGCAACTTCGCCATCTTGCAGGCCGAGGATGAGCTGGCCGCCGTCGGCATGGTGCTCGGCGCATCCTGGAACGGAGCGCGCGCCTTCACCCCGACCAGCGGGCCGGGAATTTCCCTGATGAACGAGTTCGTCGGGCTGGCGTACTACGCCGAGGTGCCCTGCGTCATATTCGACGTGCAGCGGGTGGGACCCTCCACCGGCATGCCGACGCGCACGCAGCAGTCGGACCTGATGCTGTGCGCGTATGCGTCGCACGGCGACACCCGGCATGTGCTGCTGTTCCCTGCGAATCCGGAAGAGTGCTTTTATCTGGCGGTGCAGGCCTTCGACATCGCCGAGCGGCTGCAGACCCCGGTATTCGTGCTGTCGGATCTGGACATCGGGATGAACGATTGGATGTGCCCGGATCTGCAATGGGACGATGCTTATCGGCCGGATCGAGGCAAGATCCTGTCGCCGGAAGAGCTTGCGGGCCTGGAGAAATTCTATCGCTACGTGGACCGCGACGACGATGCCATCACCTATCGCACGCTCCCGGGAACGAGCTCGAAGGGCGCCTACTTCACGCGCGGCTCGGGCCACAATCAGTACGGCGCCTATACCGAGGATTCCGCCGAATACCAGGGCGTTCTCGACCGGCTGAAGCGCAAATTCGCGAATGCGCCGAAGTACCTGCCCAAACCCGTGATGCTGGGCAAGGGGGGCAGCGAAGTCGGCATCCTGAGTCTCGGCAGCTGCGACGGCGCCATTCGCGAGGCGCTCGACGTTCTCGGCCGCCAGAAAATCAGCGTCGACTACCTGCGCGTCAAAGCGTTTCCGTTCAACAGCGACGTCGAAGCATTTCTCAAATCGCATTCGACGATATTCGTGGTCGAACAGAATCGCGATGCGCAGTTGAAGGCCCTGTTGACCCTGGAGACCGCCGTGGAGAAGTCGAAGCTCCACTCCATCCTGAGCTACAGCGGATTTCCGATGACCGCGGAGCCCATCGTCAGCGGCATTCGGGCGAAGCTCGCCGAGGCGCCGCGGCTGACGGCCGTCCCGCGCAAGACCTGAGAATTCACCATGTCATACATCAACAAGCCCAAGGTCGCCCATCCATCGCTTCCGACCAATACGCTGGGTATGACCCGCCGCCAGTACGAAGGCAGCATGTCGACCTTGTGCGCCGGATGCGGCCACGATTCGGTGACGGCGTCGATCATCGAGGCGTGCTGGGGCCTCTCCATGCGACCCGAACAGCTGGTGAAGCTGTCCGGCATCGGATGCTCATCCAAGACCACCGCGTACTTCGTGGGCGGATCGCACGGCTTCAATTCGGTGCACGGCCGCATGCCGTCGATCGCGAGCGGCGCCAATGCCGCCAATCGCCGCTTGACCTATGTGGGGGTGTCGGGCGACGGCGATTCGCTGTCGATCGGCATCGGTCAATTGGTGCACGTCATCCGCCGCAACCTGAACATGTTGTACCTGATCGAAAACAACGGGGTTTACGGACTGACCAAGGGCCAATTCTCGGCATCCGCCGACATCGGCACCAAGGCGAAGCGCGGCGACATCAATTCCTCGCCGCCGATCGACCCGGTGCTGCTGGCGCTGACCTTGGGAGCCACCTTCGTTGCGCGCAGCTTCTCCGGCGACAAGGCGCAGCTGGTTCCGCTCATTCAAGCGGGTCTGCGCCACAATGGGTTTGCGCTGATCGACGTGCTCTCGCCCTGCGTGACCTTCAACGATCATGAGGGTTCCACCAAGAGCTACACCTTCACCCGCGAGCACTACCATCCAGCCGTCGAAGCGGACTTCGTGCCGAAGGCGCAGGAGATCGCGGTGGACTACGCGGAGGGCGAATCCATCCCGGTGAGCCTGCACGACGGCAGCCGCGTCGTTCTGCGCAAGCTCGACCCTGCGTACGATCCCACGGATCGAACGGCGGCCTACAACTACATCGAGACCAAGCTCAAGCAGAACGAATATGTGACCGGGCTCATTCACATCAATGAATCGGACTCGACCGAGTTCCACAATCTCAACCGCACCGCCCAGGCCCCGCTCAACAGTATTCCGTTCGAGAAGCTCTCGCCGGGACGCGCGGCGCTCGACAAGCTGATGGGCCGGTATCGGTAGCCGTTGATCGACCCACAGAGCGACCCGCATTGACGTTGCGCGATGCGCCGGCCGTGCTCAGGTGGGGGGTGCTGTTCGCGGCATCGCTCGCCTGCGTCGTTCCGCTGGAGCTGATCCGCCTGCCTGCCGCCTTGCTGCTGGGCGCCATGGCCGCCGCCATCCTGGTGGCCGTGTTCGAAGGCCAACTCACGGTGCCGCGCTGGCCCTATGTTCTCGCGCAGGGTCTGATCGGCTGCCTGGTGGCGCGCAGCATCGGTCCTGCCATCTTGATCACCATGGTCCGGCAATGGCCGGTGTTTTTGGCGGGAGTTTGCTCGGTGCTGATCATCAGTACGTCGCTCGGCGCGCTGCTCGCGCGTTTGAAAGTGTTGCCGGGCACGACCGCGGTGTGGGGCTCCTCTCCCGGAGCTGCCACCGTGATGGTGCTCATGTCCGAGGGTTTCGGAGGCGACCTGCGGTTGGTCGCCTACATGCAATTCATGCGCGTCATGATGGTGGCGGTCGCGGCCTCCATCGTCGCCCGGCTGTGGGCCGTGCCCGGCGCCGTCACCGCCGCCATCGATTGGTTTCCGGCGGTTGCCGCGGGGCCGCTGTGGGGAACGTTGGCGTTGGCGGTGATCGGCGCCATCGTCGGCGCCTGGTCGAAGATTCCCGCCGGCCCGCTGCTCATCCCGCTGTTCGCGGGTATTGCGCTCTGTTGCACCCACGTCATCTCCATTACTCTGCCGCCCTGGCTGATGGCCGGCTGCTACGCCCTGGTCGGCTGGTCCATCGGTTTGCGGTTCACGCGCCAGATCGTGATCTACGCCGCGCGCGTTTTTCCGAAGATTGCCGCATCCACGATTGCGCTCATCGCTCTGTGCGGCGGTTTGGCAGGGCTGCTGCACCTCACGATGGGTATCGACCCCCTCACTGCCTACCTGGCGACCAGCCCCGGCGGCGCGGATTCGGTGGCAATCATCGCGGCGTCCTCGCCGGTCGACGTGCCGTTCGTCATGGCCATGCAAATGGCGAGGTTCATCCTCGTCATGCTGTTGGGACCTATTTTGGCGAGGGCGGTGGCCCGATGGACGGGAAGCTGAGCCCCCCCCTCGCTCACCTGCCCATGATGCGATAGGGCGATTCTGGTGAGCGCGCCGGCATTTCACTAGAAGCTCAAGCCGGTAACTCGTCGGATCGCTTGCCGAGGCGTGCAACGCCGGCGAAGCGGCGGTTCAAGTAAATCACAACCGCCGCACTCACCAGCACGGGGCCAAACCACCACAGGTAGTGGAGCATCTCGTACCGACTGGCGGGCATCAAGTGACGCATGCCCAGGTTCAGGAACGCAATATGCGCAGCGGCGCCGCTGAATATGATTCCGGTGTAGTGCCGCTTGAGCGGAGCCCTTCCCGCGGCCGTCGATTCTCATCGATGTCCATGATGGGCTTCGGGTTCGCTGCACCGAGACCGCCGAGGTCTTGCTGCGCGCCGCGCAGGAAGGACTGACCAACAGCGTACGCCACGCGAGAGCACAACACACTTGGGTATCACTGAGACCGGGCCCGGACCGAATCGAACTCATCGTCGAAGACGATGGTCCGTATACCGGCAGCCACACGGCCGGTAACGGACTGACCGGTCTGCGCGAGCGCGTGGAGGGGCTCGGCGGGAGGGTCGGCATCGACCGGTCGAATTCCGGTGGATTTCGGCTGACTGTTTTCGTACCCGCCCGGAGTCCCGGATGAGCTTGCGGATTGCACTCGCAGACGACCAGGCGCTGGTGCGGGAAGGTCTGAAGGCACTGCTGCAACGGCTCGGCGTCGATGTGCTGGTCGAGGCGGAGAACGGGGCCAGTCTGCTGGTGGGCCTGGAGAGCGCGACGGTCGACGTCATCGTATCCGACATTCGGATGCCGGGGATGGATGGGATCGAAATGCTGCGCGAGCTGCGGCGCCGCGGCGCAGTCACGCCGGTGGTCATGCTCACGACCTTCGATGACGATGGGGCGATGTTGGCGGCCGTAGACGCGGGTGCGCAGGGATTCCTCATGAAGGGAGCCTCGGCGGCGGATCTGCGCGATGCGATCGAACGTGTCCACCGCGGCGAACAGTGGTTGTCGCCAGTGACCGTGGATCCTCTTCGCGTGCGCCTCTCGCGCCGCGACTCCGCCGCGCCGAACGGTGATTTCACCGCCCGGGAAGTCGAAGTCCTGAGGCTGCTTGCGGGAGGCTACTCCAACAAGGAAATCGCGCGCAGCCTGAACCTCGCGGAGGGCACGGTGAAGAACTATGTGTCGGACATCCTCGCCAAGCTGGGGACGCGTGATCGAACGCGCGCCGTGCTCAAGGCCATCACGCTTCGAATTGTGTAGACGCGCGCTCGCGACGCTGGGTGTGCGATGCTAAATTAGCCGCCTCGAATGCATGGAACCGGAGGGCGATAGAGTGGACGCCGTACGATGTGTTGATTGCGGATACCTATCCAGGCGCGCGCGAATGCAAAATGGAGGATGGCGCGCCCACGAAGGCTATCACGAGGCCGACACCGTATTTCGGCAGCACCCCAGCGAGTCCTTCGAATTCGTCCCAGGCGAAACGAACGCCGTGAACAAGGGAGAGATAGGCTGCTATCGCCAGGCCGCCAATCTGACGGCCGAGATAGCCGCCGTGCGGGAAGCGAAACGTATCTCGGCCGTCGATCCCGCACAGGAAGTCATCAATCGCGCCCGGCAGTGCTCGAAGTTCTTTGTTTACGAGCCCGGCGTCGACCCGCCCGGACACTTTGTCGAAGAAAAGGCGGCCGCGCTCGAGGACGATCGAAGACAATTCAAGAAGACATTGGCGGACTTCCAAACGGCGCTCGCAGCCCGGGAGGCTCGCCGGAATTGGCGTCTGGGCATTTTCGCGCTGATCATCACCTTGATCGTCGGCTGCGTTCAAATATGGTCTTCGGCCATAGCGATGCCGTCGGATGCGATTGGGATAAACTTCGGACGCCGAGTATTGGACTACACGCAAACCGTGGCGTCTTGGTTCAATCGAACATTTTGAAATCAAGGGGACGCGGTGAGGCCGCGCCAAAGTCCTGTTTGCAAGAACTCCGCGCCGTCGCCGGGGCGGGAGCGGTTGGCGACGAAGAAGGTGTCCGCGGCAACGATGGCGGCGCGCGCCGGCGCGTCCAGGTGTTCGAAGGCTTCGGCCGGTGGAGGTATTGCCGGCGCCGGATCCCTCTCGGGCGGTGCGAGAACACGCATCTGGATGTATTGCGGGCAGTTGCCGAAGCTCTGGCCGACAGCAATGCCGATGCCGCCGGAATCGCGCGCGACGATACGGCCGTTGACTCGGTTTCGCCGTCGCGTCGAAAAGTCGATGCCTAGAATGCCGATCTCACGATTCGCCGAAAGAGCCTCATTTGCGGGATCCTCGGCATCGGGCACAGAATGCCGCTGCCGCGCGGCCCGCCTCCCGCCAGAGCCTGCGTGGTCCGTTCGTCGGCGTTGAATTCCGTACCGTTCACCGCCTCATTCATCCTTCGGTATGGGCGAGGGCGGAATGGGCTTGAAGTGCGGCAGAGCCTCCACGCGGCGCAGCCAGGCGAGTACCGAGGGATACTCGCCTAGCGCAATGCCGCCCTCGGGCGCATGCGCGGTATAGGAATAGCAGGCGAGGTCGGCGATGGTGGCGTGCTCCGCCGCCAGGAAACTTCGATCCCGCAGATGCTCGTTCATGAAATTGAGCAGCCTCGCGGCGATCTGCTTCGCACGCCGCACATCGCCCGGAAAATTAAACTGAGCCACCATTCGCGCGGTCGCGGGACCATGCATCACTTCACCGGCGGCAATGGACAGCCAGCGCTGTACACGAGCGGCACCGACCGGGTCCTCCGGCAACCATGGGCTGCCCGGCGCATAGCGCTTGGCGAGATAGACCAGAATGGAGTTACTGTCCGCCAGCGTGAGATCGCCGTCTTGCAACACCGGGATTTGGCGCAGGGGATTGAGTGTGTGGAATTCGGCCGTGCCGCGCACCGCCGCCGGCGCCGGGACGAACCGATAGGACAGGCCGAGCATCCGCAACAGCAGTTCGACCCGATGAACGTGCCCCGACAATTCGGTGCCGTGAAGAGTGATGTCGCTGGACGGCACGGCTGCTCCTTGTGGTGTTTCGACGACCTTTCCCACGGTCAATGTACTGTTGCATATTCGGTATTAAACATGCGATTCTGGAAGTAAGAATTTCTATTATAGGAATAATCATTGGACCGCCTGGACGAGCTGGCCATTTTCGTCGCCGTCGTGGAGGCGGGGAGCCTCATCGGCGCCTCCCGGCGTCTGCGTCGATCGCCGCCCGTGGTCACACGTGCGCTCCGAGCGCTGGAAGATCGTCTCGGGATGCGGCTGGTCGAGCGCACCACCCGGCGTATGGCGCCGACCGAGGCCGGCAACGCCCTAGCCGAGCGCGCGCGCATGCTGCTGGCCGACTATGGAGCAGTGCTCGACGGCGTCGCGCAGGCGCCGGTCCGCGGCGTGCTTCGCGTCACCGCTCCGGTGCAGTTTGGCCGACGTCATGTGGCCCCGGTGGTATCCGCATTCCTCAACGAGTATCCCGACGTGCAGGTCGAACTGACGCTCAATGACCGCAATCTCGATCTCATTGAGGAACGATTGGACGTCGCGGTGCGCATCGGTGTGCTGGCCGATTCGACGCTGGTCGCGCGGCACGTGGGCAGTGTGCGGCGAGTCGTGGTGGCAAGTCCCGAGTACCTTGCACGGCGCGGGGTGCCGCGGACGCCGTCCGATCTCGCAACTCATGACACGATTTTCGGCATGGCGCGCTCGCCGGCGCGGGAATGGCGCTTCGGAGCGTCGCAACGAGGCGCGGTCGTGCGGCTTTCGCCGCGCCTACTGGTCGATGATGTCGAGGCTCAGGTTCAGGCGGCGCTGGCCGGCCGCGGCGTGGCGCGCCCGATCTCTTACCAGGTGACGGCGGAATTGGCGGCCGGGACCTTGGTGCGAATACTGCAAGAGTTCGAGCCTGAAGCGCTGCCGGTGCAGCTCATCACATCGAGCCGCAGTCATCTGTCGCCAAAGATACGCGCCTTTCTGGACTGCGCGCTGAGGACTTTTCGTGACAACGACGTCATCCGATGAGCACCGAGAATTCAGGGCTGCAGGCGGGTCACGGACCAGGGTCCGCCGGTGCCGGGGCCTGGCCGGTCGCTCAAGGTCCGCGTCCATCGCGCCCGATCGTGGATGCGGAACTCGCCTTCCACCCACAGCTCCACCGCTTCTGGATACAGACGAAATCCGCCCCAGTGGGGCGGCCGCGGCACGTCCACGGTGACATTGTCGGGTTCGGGAGCGCCCGGCCCGCCGTAGGCGATGCCGAATCGGCGCGCCGCCCCGGCCACCGCGTCGGCGAGCACCTGCCGCGATTCCACGGGCCGGCTTTGTTCGCTGGCCCAGGCGCCGAGGCGGCTCTGCCACGCCCGGGTGCGAAAATACGCATCGTTCTCGGCGTCCGAGAGCAGTTCGACCCGGCCTTCGGCGCGCACCTGGCGGTGCCGATGATCCCAATGAAATACCACCGCCGCCCGGCGATTGGCGATGAGTTCCCGGCCCTTGCGCGACTCATAGTTGGTGTAAAAAACGATGTAGCCGGCCTCCGCGTTGATCTCCTTGCAGAGCACCACCCGTGCCGATGGGTTGCCGCGATCGTCCACGGTCGCGAGGACCATGGAATTGGGATTGGGCTGGGCGGCGTCCACCCGAGCCTGCGCCAACCAATGGCCGGCGATCATGAGGGGATTCCCCGGCAAGGGGTCGGGCAGCGTTTCAGTCCAGAATTTCTTTATGCTGGTGCTCACCAGAGAATGGTAGCCGTGCCGCTGCGCTTGCGGTAGCGGTGTGGACCAGTAAAACTGAACGGCGCATAAAAAGGGGATGCCGGTTTCATGAATCTCGATGAATTGCGAACCGCACTGACCGACCTCGACGGGGAGTTGGTGGAATTGGTTGCGCGGCGTCAGGCGCTGAGCGAGCAAGTGGCGGTGGCCAAGCGTGCCACCGGACGGGGGATCCGGGACTTCGGGCGCGAGCGCGAGGTGATATTGCGGGGCCGCAACGCGGCTGCACGGTTGGGAGTATCGCCGGACTTGGCAGAGTCCCTGCTGCGTCAACTGATTCAATCCTCCCTCGCCACCCAGGAGCACGCGCGGGTTGCCGCTCAAGCACATGGCAGCGGCAAACATGCGCTGGTGATCGGCGGCCACGGCAAGATGGGAGGCTGGTTCGCGGAGTTTCTGGCATCGCAGGGGTTTCGCGTCGCCATCGCCGATCCCATGGGGGGTCTTCCGGGGTTCGATGAGGTCGCCGACTGGCAGAACGCCCCCTTGGACTTCGATTTGATCGTGCTGGCGACTCCCTTGAGCGTGACGACGGGCCTGCTCGAAATCCTGGCGCGCCGCGCGCCGCGCGGCCTGATATTCGATTTGGGTTCGCTCAAGACACCGCTGCGCGCCGGCCTCGAGGCGCTGGCCAAGGCGGGATGCCGCGTGACCTCGCTGCATCCCATGTTCGGACCGGACACGGCGCTGCTCTCGGGCCGGCACGTCATATTCATCGACTTAGGCCATGCAGGGGCGCTGCAGGAGGCGCAGGAATTGTTCGCGCCGACCATGGCGGAACGTGTGGTCATGGGTCTGGACGAACATGATCGATTGATCGCCTATGTGCTGGGATTGTCGCACGCGCTCAACATCGCGTTCTTTACGGCGCTCGCGGACAGCGGCGAGGCGGCGCCGCGTCTGGCGAAGCTGTCGAGCACCACATTCGATGCGCAACTGGAAGTGGCAAGCCGCGTGGCAGCCGAAAGTCCCGACCTATACTTCGAGATTCAAAATCTGAACGACTACGGCGGCGAGTCGCTGCTCGCCTTGCAACTGGCGGTGGAGCGCCTGGTCGCTACCGTGAAGACGGGGAATTCCGCGGAATTCAGCGCTATCATGAATCGCGGACGGGCGTATTTGGACGTGCGGGCGGCCGCGCGCGCGGGTTGATCGGCAATGGGATTCGGACATGGATGACCTGGCTCGCGAGAATGAGGAGCTCAAAGCTCGCCTCAAGGAAATGACGGCGGAGGCCGCCAACAATGAGTCCATCCTAAAACGCACTCAGGCGCGCGAATTGACGCTGTTGGGAGCGGACAGCCTGGCGCAACTGCTGCGTGCCATGGTGGATGGATTGCGCGAATCCTATGCGCTCGATGCCGTCAGCGTGGTGCTGCTCGATCCCCAACACGAGGTACGGCATTTGCTCCTGGCGGGCGGCGATCGGCCCGAAGAATTCAAGCAAATCTTCTTCGTCGACTCCTTGGTAGGTCTCGCACCGCAATTGGCGGCGCTGCACAAACCCTGGCTCGGCCCCTTCGTCGGGGCGGATCACCACCTCCTGTTTCCGGGCGTGGCAAGTCTCAAAAGTGCCGCGCTCGTGCCGCTCACCCGCAAGGACCGCGCAACGGGCGCGCTGTGCTTCGGCAGCCGCGAGCAGGCGCGCTTCACCCGTCATCACGGAACGGATTTTCTCGCGCACCTGGGAGCCGTGGCCGCGGTGTGCATCGAGAACGCCGTCAACCGCGCCCGGCTGCTGCGCGCCGGCATCACCGATTTCCTCACAGGCTGGCACAACCGGCGTTATTTACAGCAGCGATTGAAAGAAGAGTTGGCGCGCGCCCAGCGCCGCTCCGGAGCGATCGCCTGTTTGATGATCGACATCGACCGGTTCAAGAGCATCAACGACGGCTACGGGCATCTGGCGGGCGACAATGCTCTCAAAGAGATCGCGCACCGCGTTGAATCCCAAATTCGCAGCATGGACACGGCGGCGCGCTTCGGCGGCGATGAACTGGCTATTCTCTTGCCGGAGGCCAGCGCGGCCGAGGCGGCCAAGCTCGCCGAACGTATTCGCGAAGTCATCGCCGCAGAGCCGTTCGCCCTCACGGCACAAATCCAACGCAACTTGACGGTGTCGGTCGGGGTGGCGTCCATCTCGCCGAGGCGGGATGAAACGGACTTGAAAGCGGTTGCCGACCGGCTGCTGGCCGATGCCGATGCGGCCCTGTATCGCGCCAAGGCGCTCGGGCGAAACCGCGTGCAGGTGGGTTCGGGCTGAGTACATTATTCATTTTAAATTTCAGTTGCTTACGGCTCATAGGCCCGCGTGCTTCCCCGAAGAGAAAAGTTCGCAATTAAGGAGTGAAGCTGGTTATATATACAGTTATACTACTGTATGCCCTTCGTGTGCGCAAAGCACTGAAAAGGGAGCAACCATGGCAACGCGACGATCCGCCCCCAAGACCCGCTGGGGCCGCGATCACAAGGCGCCCGCCGAAGATCCTGTATACGGAGTGCGGGTTCCCAAGGCTCTGCACGAAGCAATCGAGAACGAACGCGATAACCTATCCAAGGCGGAATCGCTACTGGCCTGTATGGTCGTCGCCATGGAATACCAAAA
>JBARBX010000587.1:0-3192 GCA_049793535.1 Steroidobacteraceae bacterium
CTACAAGGGTGTCTGCGGCTCGGTCGCATGAAGGACCAGGGCATCGCTTCGGTCGAAATCACCTCCATGTTGAAGCGCAATTCCTGCGGTAAGGCGCTCGATGTGGCGCGCGCCGCTCGCGACATGCTGGGCGGTAACGGCATTTCCGATGAGTTCGGTGTGATTCGCCACGTCGTGAATCTCGAGGTGGTGAACACCTACGAGGGCACTCACGACATTCACGCGCTCATCCTCGGAAGGGCGCAGACGGGAATCCAAGCCTTTACCTAGACCATCGGGACTGGCGGTCCGATCAAGGGTAGCCCGGCGAGGCGGCGCCCGATGCCCGGGGAACTCGAAAGCTCGGCTTCAAACTCAACTCCCATGTAACGTCGGTGGGACCGTCGCCGCTCACCGTTACCCGCCGCAGCGTGGTGTTCTCGCCGCCCTCCATGCTCGGATGCCAGACCCGCACGCTGTAGTCACCCGGCGGCAGATCGGCGAGGTCCGCGGTCCCCGCGGCCGCGGTTTTCGCAAAGAAGGGGGTTTCGGAAACATAGATGTAACCGACCATCCAATCGTGAATGTTGCAGCCAAGCACCACCACTCCCGGTTTGTCGAATACCACGGGCGGCGCGTCGGTGCCGGCATACAGGGGCAGTTCGAACACCTTGGCAGCAGAGAACGAATAAACCTGGTGACGGATGTGGTCGCTGTTCGGAAACCGGACCTTCGATCCCAGGAAAACGGGCGTTACATAGGGCACAAATTGCTTGTCCACCTGATCGACGGCATCCACCGGCGTCTTGGCGTGTTGTGCGTTCTTGGGGTCCACGGGGGTGGCGAGCACTACGGCGTCCGCAACCGATTTTCCGTGATGATCCTTCACGAGAACACGGAGCTCCGCGCCAAGTCCCGGCACGGCGCCGCCCATGAGAGTCAACCCTGCCAAGACGGTGAGGAATCTGTGCATCGTTAGTAGCGGTAGTTCCAGGTGATTTCCACGATCGACTTCGCGTACTCGTTGCCTTCGTACGCGTGCGTTTCGAAACGATCGAAGCCGCACCCGAGCAGGCTGTGCGCGGTCGGAGAGAAGCTTAGCCCCAAGCGAAACCCGTAAGTCGTGCCGGTGAGCTTGTAGGCGTAGGCGTTCGGTCCGAAGGCCGGATCCTCGGCGAGGGCTGAGGAGGCGCTGTAAACCGTTCCATTGGGCGCCGACGTCGACACCACGTCGCCATGGCGGGCCAACAGGCCCACCGACAGGTAGGTGCTCTGCATCAACGAATACTCCAAATTGATGCCGAGGCTGTGACTGACCTGGCTGAAGGCGTCGCCCGATATTCCCGGCACCTCCTCCTCCTGAGGGCTTGCCGCCCGGTTCTCGTAAGTATAGTCCGCCCAGAAATTCCAGCGCTCATCGAAGCGCCGGCCCGAGGCAAGTGTCGCGCGGTAGTCCCAGGCATTGCGATAGCTGTCATCGTAACTCGAGCGCGCAACCGACACCGCGGCGCGCGCCCACGGAGCGAAGGCACCCAGCCCCCACTTTTTCTTGAGCGCGATCGCCGCATCCAGGGATACATTGTCGAGGCCGCTGAGCTTCTGGTACGACTCCCCGTCCAAGTCGCCGCCGACCGACATGCTGTAGCCGTTGTCCAATGGAAACAGGCGAAAAATCGACAGTCGCGCGACGTAGAAAGTGTCGGCGACGATGTCGGATGAGAATTGTGCGTTCCCCACATTATCGTCGTGCCGCACGGCGGCATCGGCGCCCATCGTCCAGTCGCCGCGCGCGGCCAGTGGTATCGCTCCCAGCACGATGAATGCCGCAAACCCGCCGCGGGTCGCCGCAGATGCGCGGCCAAGGACATCCCTTTGCATATGACGTCGCACGGCGCCCATTATGCAGCGCCAGGTCCACGCCCGTATGACAACCGCTCGGCATTTCGCCGACAGGTGGACGACTCCATGGGTGAGGTTCCGGCTTATAATTCAGTGCGAGGTGCCGACATGAAGACGCGCGAATTGGGACGACAGGGGCTGAAGGTGTCCCAGCTCGGTTTGGGCTGCATGGGGTTGTCGGACTTCTATTGGAGCAGCCGCGCCACCGAGGCGGAAGGAGTTTCGCTCATCCATCACGCGCTCGATTTGGGGTTGACGTTTTTGGACACGGCCGACGCCTACGGGCCGCACACGAATGAGCGGCTGGTGGGCAAGGCGCTCGCGGGGCGCAGGGATTCGGTGGTGCTCGCGACCAAGTTCGGCCTGGTGCGCGAGCCGGCTTCCCCGACTCTCGGAATCGACGGCAGCCCCGACTACGTCCGCGCCTGTTGCGAGGCTTCGCTGAAGCGATTGGGCGTGACCACCATCGATCTGTACTACCAGCACCGCGTCGATCCCAAGATTCCCATCGAAGAGACGGTGGGGGCGATGTCGCAGCTCGTCACACAAGGGAAGGTGCGCTATCTCGGCCTATCGGAAGCGGCCCCGGCCACGCTGCGGCGTGCCCACAAGGTCCACCCCATCAGCGCGCTGCAAACGGAATACTCGCTGTGGAGCCGGGATCCGGAGGACCAGATCCTTGCCACGGTGCGCGAGCTCGGAATCGGGTTCGTCGCGTACAGCCCCTTGGGCCGCGGCTTTCTGGCGGGCCGGTTCCGTCGATTCGACGATCTCGCGGCGGACGACACGAGACGCAATTCGCCGCGGTTCCAGGGCGAGAACTTCACAAAAAACCTGGCTGTGGTCGAACAAATCAAGCTGCTGGCCAAGGAGAACGGCTGCACGCCCTCGCAGCTCGCGCTCGCCTGGTTGATGGCGCAGGGCACGGACATCGTGCCCATACCGGGAACCACCGACCGCAGCCGGCTCGAGGAGAACCTAGGGTCGGCCGGCGTCACGTTGAGTCAGGGCGACTTGCTGCGCATTGAAGCGGTGGCGCCGCTCGGCTTTGCGACCGGACAACGCTATCAAGAGAGCATGATGCGGCATCTCAACCGCTGACCGGTCGGGGGCTCGGACTACCGCGAAGATCCTGGCTGTTGCTCGCCCTGGGTGATGAGGCAGGCATGGCGGCTGCCGCTGACGTAGATCCACAGCCAGCTCAAGGCGACGGCGAGGCGGTTGCGCACCCCGATCAGGAAGTAGATGTGGGCAAGACCCCAGATCCACCACGCGATCCAGCCGCGCACTTTGATCCAGCCGAAATCGATCACC
>JBARBX010000588.1:0-6697 GCA_049793535.1 Steroidobacteraceae bacterium
GGGTGATATAGGCGGTGGTCATGAGGCGATTTTACACATACCGATGAACGCTCCGCTCCGATCGCTGATGTAGGATACTAATTTACCCTCACCGTTGCGCAAAGAATGTCGGCGAAACCCTCAGGAGCGATCAATGTCCGTGCCCCTTGAAATGACCGTGGTCGAAATCGCGGCGCCGGGTGGACCGGAGCAGCTAAAGCCTGCCCAAAGGCCGGTGCCCGTCCCCAATGAGGGAGAAGTTCTGGTGCGCGTAGCAGCCGCGGGAGTGAATCGGCCGGACGTGATGCAACGCCAAGGCCGCTATCCTCCCCCGCCCGGAGCGTCGGATCTGCCCGGACTCGAAATCGCCGGGGAGATTGCAGCGCTTGGGCCGAAGGTGTCGGGCCTCGCGATCGGCGATGCGGTCACCGCACTGCTGCCGGGCGGCGGCTATGCCGGCTACGCCATCGCTGCGGCGCCGCTGTGCCTGCCGGTACCCAAAGGCACGAGCATGGTGGAGGCGGCCGCGATCCCCGAAACATTTTTCACGGTGTGGACCAATCTATTCGATCGGGGCCGCTGCAAGCCGGGAGACACCGTGTTGATCCACGGCGGCACCAGCGGCATCGGCACCACCGCAATCCAGCTCGCGGCGGCGTGGGGCGCCCGGGTCTTCGCCACCGCGGGCTCCGACGACAAGGCTCGTGCCTGCGAGCGGCTGGGCGCCGCGCGGGGAATCAACTACCGCACGGAAGATTTCGTCGAAGTGATGCGCGCGGAGACCGCGGGCAAAGGAGTCGATGTCACGCTGGACATGGTTGCCGGCAGCTATGTCGCGCGCAATCTGGAGATCGCGGCCCTCGAGGGGCGCGTCGTCGTCATCTCGCTGCTCGGGGGATCGCGGGCGGAAGTCAACATGGGGATGATACTCACCAAGCGGCTGACGCTCACCGGCTCGACTCTGCGCGCTCGAACGGTCGCGCAGAAGGCCGAAGTGGCCGAGGCGGTCCGCAAGAACATCTGGCCGCTGCTCGCCGCGGGGCGTGTACGGCCGGTTGTTTACGCCACGTTCCCGCTGGCCGAGGCGAGCGAGGCGCATCGCCTCATGGAGACCTCGAACCACATCGGAAAAATCGTGCTGACTATCTAGAAAGAGCATGCCGGTGCGGCCGCCGGAGCTTCGTTTCAGGGGCGTCGACTTAGATGCTATAGTCTCAAGGCTCAACGCATCTGTCGGCGCCGTAATCCGGCCCGGCATCCATCCATGCGGCGAACTGCCGCGACAACACTGGGAGAAATCGTGAGTTCCGACATCGGGATCGCTCAGAAGGCAACCCTCAAGCCCATCGGCGAAATCGCCGCGCGCTTGGGTATTCCGGCCGTCAGCATCGAGAATTACGGCCATTACAAGGCGAAGATCGCGCTCGACTACATCGACACCCTGAAGGACAAACCCGACGGCAAACTCATTTTGGTCACCGCGTTGAGCCCGACGCCCGCCGGCGAAGGCAAGACCACGACGACGGTCGGGCTCGGCGATGCGCTCAACAAGATCGGCAAGAAGACGGTGATCTGTCTGCGCGAGCCGAGCTTGGGGCCGGTGTTCGGCATGAAGGGCGGCGCCGCCGGCGGCGGCTACGCACAGGTCGTGCCGATGGAGGACATCAATCTGCATTTCACTGGGGACTTCGGCGCCATCGGCCTCGCGCACAATCTGCTGTCGGCCCTGATCGACAACCACATCCACCACGGCAATGAGCTCGGCTTCGATGTGCGGCGCATCGCTTGGAAGCGCGTGATGGATATGAACGATCGCGCCTTGCGCGACATCACGGTGGGCTTGGGCGGTCCCGGCAACGGCTTTCCGCGGCAGGACGGCTTCGACATCGTGGTGGCCTCCGAGGTCATGGCGATTTTCTGCCTGGCGAAGAGCCTGGTCGATCTCAAGGAGCGCCTCGGCAACATCGTCGTCGGCTACCGCCGGGATCTTTCGCCCATTCACGCGAAGGACCTGAAGGCCCAAGGGGCGATGACGGTGCTGCTCAAGGAGGCTCTGAAACCGAATCTGGTGCAGACGCTGGAGAACAATCCGGCCTTCATCCACGGCGGCCCATTTGCCAACATCGCGCACGGCTGCAATTCGGTGCTGGCGACCGCGACGGCCCTGAAGCTGGCCGATTACGTGGTGACGGAAGCGGGATTCGGCGCCGACCTGGGCGCGGAGAAGTTCATCGACATCAAATGCCGCAAATCCGGGTTGCGTCCGGCCGCGGTGGTGATCGTCGCCACCGTCCGAGCTCTCAAGTTTCACGGCGGCGCGGACCTCAAGGAGATCAACAAGGAGAATCTCGGCGCGCTCGAGAAGGGAATCGCGAATCTGGAACGGCACGTCAGCAATGTGCGCAACCAGTACGGCCTGCCCTGCCTCGTCTCGGTCAATCATTTCACCGCCGACACGGACGCGGAACACGCCCTGCTCGCCAAGAAAATGGCGGCGCTCGACGTCCCGCTGGTGCTCGCGCGGCACTGGGCCGAGGGCGGCGCCGGCGCAACCGATGTCGCGCGCAAGGTGGTTGAAATCGTCGAGAAGGGCGCATCGAACTTCCGCTTCGTTTACGACGAGAAGCAGACGCTATGGGACAAGGTGAAGACCGTCGCCATGAAGATCTACGGTGCCTCGGACATCTCGGGCGACTCGAAGATTCGCGCGCGCTTCGAAGAGCTGCAGAAGTCCTACGGGCACTACCCCGTGTGCATCGCCAAGACCCAGTACTCCTTCTCGACCGACCCCGCCTTGCGCGGAGCGCCGAGCGGACACATGGTCAACATCCGCGAGGTGCGGCTCGCCGCCGGCGCGGAGTTCATCGTAGTGGTATGCGGCGACGTCATGACCATGCCGGGGCTGCCGAAGGTCCCGTCCGCCGACAAGATCGACATCGACGCACAGGGACGCGTGGTCGGATTGTTCTAACGAGGCCGCGCGGGCCGGAAGCGGCCCGCGCGGAACCCTTGCGGCCCGGAACGGTTCGGGCTACTCGCCGAGAATGTTGCCGATACTCAAGCCGGCTTCGGCGCAAACTTGCGCAGCGGGCAGCTTCTTGCCGCCGTCGAAGCGCAGCTTGAATACCTCTATCTGGCCGCCCTGCGCCGCCACGCACATGCTCTGCGCGCCGATGGCGGTGACGGCGCCAATGTGTCCTTTGACCTGTCCAAAGGTTCGCGCGGGGTGCTTGCGCACGGCGTGGAATTGCAGTTTCTTGCCCCGGAACGTCGACCAGGCGGCCGGCGCCGGATCGCAGCCGCGGATCAGGTTGTGGATGAAATCCAGATGGGTGTGCCAGTTGATCCGGGCTTCGGCTTCGCGGCACCAGCCCTCGTAACTGGCCTGCGATTCCTCCTGCACGCTGCCTGCGCCGGCGCCGCGCGCGACCAAGTCCGCAGCCTCTTGAAGGGCGGCGATCCCCATGGGAAACAGGCGGTCGAAATACACGCTGCCCAGAGTGTCGTCGGGACCGATGGGCGTCTCCTTTTGCAGGATGATCGGCCCCTCGTCCAGGCCGTCGGTGGGCCGGAAAATGGTGAGCCCGGTCCGCGTGTCGCCGCGGATGATGGGCCAGTTGATGGAGCTTGGACCCCGATAGCGGGGCAACAGCGATGGGTGATACTGAATCATGCCGTGGCGGGGGATGGTGGCGAAGTCCTGCGGCACGAATTGCAGCACATAGGCCATTACACCCAAGTCCACGCCAAGCGCCCGCAGCGTCTCGTACGCCTCCGGGGCTTTGAGCGACTTGAGCTGGTAGACGGGGATGCTGCGCTGCTCTGCGGCAAGCCGCAACGGATCAGCGGCCGCGCCGGGCTTCTCCGGGGCGCAAAATACACCGGCAACGGCATCGCCTCGTTCCACAAATGCTTCCAGCGCCGCCTTACCGAAGTCACTTTGTCCGACGATGGCAATTCGCATCACGAAGTCTCCCCATCTGGTCTCTTTAACTCAAAGGCTACGATACTTGCCAAACGCGATGATATCTCATATATCATAAGGGGAGCTCTCGGTTAGAATAGTCCCCAAAAGAGTACTTACGCCGGTCGTCGTACGACTCGCATCATATACGCCGCTTTGGCTCGCTTCCGCGCAAACAGGAGTTCGTATGGCTGGTCGCAACTTTCTATTCGTTCCCGGACCCACCAACGTACCCGACCGCGTGCTGCGCGCCATGGTGGTCTCGATGGAAGATCACCGCTCGCCCATTTTTCCTGAATTGACTCGAGCAGTCTTGGGCGCATTGAAGACGGTATTCAAGACCGTCTCCGGCAGCCCCATTCTCTTTCCGTCATCCGGCACCGGCTGCTGGGAAGCGGCGCTCACCAATTGCCTCAACCCCGGCGACAAGGTGTTGATTGCCCGCTTCGGACAATTCAGCCATCTCTGGGCAGACATGAGCACCCGGCTGGGATTCGAGGTTGAAGTGCTGGAAACACCGTGGGGGGAAGGAGCGCCGATCGATCGCTACCTGGCCGCGCTCACCGCCGATAAACAGCACAAGATCAAGGCCGTGCTGGTCTGCCAAAACGAGACGGCGACCGGCGTGACCAGCGACGTCGCCGCGCTTCGCCGCGCCCTCGACAGCGTCAAACACCCGGCCCTCTTGTTCGTGGACTCGGTGAGCGCGCTGGCGAGCATCGACTTTCGCATGGACGAATGGGGGGTCGATGTGTGCGTCAGCGGCTCGCAAAAGGGCCTGATGCTGCCCGCCGGTCTCGGTGTCACCTGCGTGAGCCAAAAGGCGCTGGAAGCCGCCAAGACCGCAACTTCGCGACGCTGCTACTTCGACTACGCCGACATGGTGAACTCCAATGCTTCGGGATACTTCCCGTACACCCCGTCGATTCCGATGTTGTACGGCCTGCGCGAGTCGCTCGCCATGCTGGCGGAGGAAGGATTGGAGAATGTGTTCCATCGTCACAACTATCTCGCCGGCGGGGTGCGCGCCGCGGTGCTCGATGGATGGAAATTGAAGCTGTGTGCCAACGCACCGAAATGGCACTCGGATACCGTATCCGCCGTCATGCTACCCGAAGGGATCAACGGCGCGGAAATCATTGCGCGCGCGTTCAAGCGTTACAACCTCGCGCTCGGGGCCGGCCTGTCGAAGGTTGCCGGCAAGCTGTTCCGCATCGGCCATCTGGGCGATTTGAACGAATTGATGCTGCTCGGCGCCATCGCCGGTGCCGAAATGGCCATGCTCGACGTGGGGGTCAAGATTGAGCCCGGCAGCGGTGTCGCGGCCGCGCAGAGTTATTGGCGCGGGCATTCGCCGGTGAGCGCGGTCAAATCCGCCGCTGGAGCGAAGACCGGCATCGCCGCATGACGGCGCGGGTCGTATTCCTGGACCGCGCCTCGCTCAAGGCCAAGGTGCGCAAGCCCTCGTTTGCGGGCGAATACATCGAATACGAGAAGACCGCCGCCGCCGAAATCGTGCCGCGCCTCGCGGGCGCGACCGTCGCCATCGTCAACAAGGTGCCGATGCGGGCGGAGACCCTGCGCCAGCTACCCGGCCTGAAGATGATCGCCGTGGCGGCGACCGGCTACGACGTCGTCGACGTAGCGTATTGCAAGGAGCACGGCATCGCCGTCGCCAACATCCGCAACTACGCGGTGCATACCGTGCCGGAACACGCCTTCGCCATGATTCTGGCCCTGCGCCGCAACCTGCTCGCGTACCGGCAGGATGTCCAAGACGGCGTGTGGAACAAGTCCGATCAGTTCTGTTTTTTCACCCACGACATCGGCGATCTGTACGGCAGCACGCTCGGCATCATCGGCGAAGGCGCCATCGGCCAGAGTACCGCCGCCATAGGGCGCGCCTTCGGCATGCGCGTGCTGTTTGCCGATCATCCGCCGCCGAAGATGGCAGGCGTGTCCTTCACGCCGCACGATGAGGTTATCGCGCAATCGGACGTGATCTCATTGCACTGCCCGCTGCTGCCCTCCACCCGCAACTTGATCGACATCCACGCCTTTAGAAAAATGAAGCGCAACGCCCTGCTCATCAACACCGCCCGCGGCGGACTGGTGGACGAGGCGGCGCTGATCCAAGCCCTCGACGAAGGGCTGATTGCGGGCGCCGGCTTCGATGTGCTCACGGTCGAGCCGCCGAAGAACGGTCATGCGCTGCTCGATGTGCGGCGGTCGAATTTCATTCTGACGCCGCATGTGGCATGGGCCTCGGACGGCGCCATGCAGTTCCTTGCCGACCAATTGATCGACAATATCGAGCGCTGGGAGGCGGGCAAACCGCAGCATCTCGTGACTTGATCTGAGATGATACGGGGGTGAAAAAGCTCCTCTATCAGTTCGACACGGACGCCCTGCCCTCGGTCTTCGACAATGTCGTGGGTTTCGACGGCGGCGCCGATCACATTTGCGCCTACGGCGGGGTCAATGCGGCAAACGTCGGCGGTCTGGTCGAGGGGGCGATTTTCACCCGCGGCCTCAAGGACAAGAAGAACACGGCGATCTTCATCGGCGGCGGCAACATGGCCGGAGGCGAAGCGACGCTTGCCGCCGTGCGCAAGAAATTCTTCGGCAACTTCCGCGTCTCGGTGATGTTCGACTGCAACGGCTCCAACACGACTGCGTCGGCCGCCGTCGCGTGGCTGGCGCACGGTCGCGCACTCGCCGGCAAGCGCGCCGTGGTCCTGGGCGGCTCGGGCC
>JBARBX010000589.1:0-4127 GCA_049793535.1 Steroidobacteraceae bacterium
GTTGACAATGGCTTCGCAGGGCTCGCAATACTCGTTGATGACGCCGTCCGTGCTCCAGGTCAAATTATAATTCAGCGCGTTGGAGGGAAATTTGGGCAGCGCACCGACCCGCATGCGCACGTCGTGCAGCACGTCGAAGCGCGCGGCCAAGTCGCTCGCCACGATGGTGATGAATCCCGGGGCCAAACCGCATTGAGGAATGAACGCAGTGCGGGCGTCGACGCTGAGTTGCTTCACCACACGGGTGCTGGCGACATCCTCGGTAAGGTCGAGGTAGTGCGCGCCGGCGGCCTTGGCCGCTTCGGCGATGGTGCGGGTCGCGTGATAGGGAGCGGCGCTCAGCACGGCGAATTTGCCGGCGAGGATTTTGCGCAAGGTGTCGCCCTGAGCGATGTCCGCCGCGACTTTCGCGATGACCGCCGATGTCTCGAGGCGATCCAATTGCTGCTGCGAGCGGTCGACCACCGTCACCGAGTAGTCCCCGGAGCCGCCCAGCAGTTCCGCGATCATGGATCCGATTTTGCCCGCGCCGACGATAACGATGTCTTTCATGCCCGACTCCTAAAATATTGGCGTCATTGTCGATGGGGTCCCCTACGATTGGTAGGGTCTTTTTAGACGTTTTAAAGGTATAATACGGCACTTCATAGGGTAAAATAGGCGAAATGCCATGGATGCCATCGACGAGAAGCTGCTGCTGGCCTTGCGCGAGAACGGCCGGGCGTCCACGGCCCAACTGGCTCGCATGGTGGGACGCTCCCGCACCAGCGTGCAGAGCCGCATCGAGAGACTGGAGAAGCAGGGCGTCATCGTGGGTTACGGCGTCCTGCTGGCACCGGAACACGATCTCGGGGCGGTGCGGGCACACGTCATGATCAAGGTGGGGCCCAAGGAGGCGCGCGCTGTCACCGCAGCGCTGCGCGCCATCGCCCAGGTGCGCGTGCTGCACTCGGTGAGCGGCGATGTGGATTTGATCGCGGTGGCTGCGGCAGCGTCGGTCGCCGAGATGGATCAGGTCATCGATCGCATCGGTGCTCTCGATGGTGTGGAGCGCACCACCTCATCGATCATTCTGTCGACCAAGTTCGAGCGCTGAGCATCCGGCAGCCGTTCACACCGGCTTTTCGCCGCACACGGTGGTCCGGTACATCTCGCGGCGATGGCCCTGATAATCGTTGTAAGCCTGGTGGACGCACAGCCGGTTGTCCCAGGCGACCACCATGTTCGTTTCCCAGCGCAGCCGGCAGCAAAAGGCGGGCTGGGTGAGGTGTTCGGCGAGGTACTGCAGAATGGGCGCACTTTCCGCGCGGGACAGCCCTTCGATGCCGATCCCATACGATGGATCGAGGTACAGGGACTTCTCGCCGGTCACCGCGTGCGTGCGCACCATCGGGTGCGTGCTGCCACGGATCTTGCGCACAAGGTCCGCGGACAGCGCCGGCGCAGCGCGCGTGGCGGCGAGCCGGCCGATCGGACTGTCGCTTACCTCGACGGAGTCATAGACGGATTGCAGGACATCACGCAGCGAAAAATGCATGCGCAGGCCCGCGATCATGCTGCGGTAGGTCTCGCTGAGCATCCGGTAGGCGAGGGCGGCGTTGGCGAACGTGGTGTCACCGCCGAGCGGCGGTACCTGCACGGAGCGCAGGATGGTAATCGACGGGGGCTCGGGTAGGAATGGCGAATCGGTATGCCAGCCCTCGCCGAACACCATCTCCGACCGGTCGTCGGCTTCCTTGATCAACGGGTGCACATCGCGGTGGCTGGGCACGCCCTGCGTATACGCGTCCTCGGCGAAGGGACCGAAGCGCAGGCTGAACGCCTCGTGGTCGGCGTGCGACGGCTCGCTCTGCCCGCGAAAGTAAATCATTTTGTGGCGGAACAGTGCCGCGCGAACCTCCGTGAATTGCTCGCCGCTGAGCGTCGCAATCTGCACGCCGGCAATTTCCGCGCCCATCGCCGCCGCGAGCGGCCGGACCTCGATGTGGCGGTATTCGGCGGCGTGATTGTCGAATTGACCCGTTGGGTGCAGGCGCATAAGTCTGAAAAGGCGTGGGCTATCGCGGCATCGCCGCGGCACTTGGGTCGATGAGCTTGAATACCCATAAGGCCGTGCCGGCGGCTGGGTCGACTATCTCGGGCGTTAGGCTCCGGCTGCCGGCGTCGAATGCGCCGCCGCCGCCGGCGACCACGACCACATACTGCACGCCGTCGACACTGTAGGCCGCCGGCGAGGAACTGGGGCTGGCATTCAGCACGCTCTGCCATAACACCGCGCCGGTCGCTGCGTCATAGGCTCGGAAACGGCGATCGCGCGCGCCGCTGAATACCAGTCCGCCGGCAGACGCCAGAAGGGAGCTGGCAATGGGGGCGCGCTGGCGATTCGACCAGACGACTTGTCGCGTCTTGAGGTCGATCGCCTCGATGCGGCCGAAATTGCCGTCGTTATCGGGCTTTGGGCGCGCCCCGAGGCGCACGTCCAGGCCACCGGCCGCGATCTTGGCGGCGTCGCGCTCGACCCAACTGTAATCCATGCAGTCGTTGTCAAGAAGCGGCACATAAAGAATGCCGGAAGTCGGGTCCAGCGCCGTTGTCGGCCAGCTGCGTGCGCCCGTCGAGGCAGGGCAGATGATATCGACTCTGCCGGGCTGCGGCTCGAGCGCGGGGTTGATGATCTTCTTGCCGGTTTTCGGATCGATGCCTGCGACCACATTTTGCAGGCCCAGATCTTTGGAGAACTGGTACTTGCCGTCGACCCGGTTGACGGCGTCGAAAATCGCACCCTTGCCGCCGGTCACCAGCAATTTGGCGGGCTTGCCGTTGATCGGCAGGGTGATCAACGACTGCTCGAATGCCCAGTCGAGATCCCAGACGTCGCGGTTCATGTGCTGGTAAAACCAGGCGAGCTTGCCCGTATCCGCATCGAGCGCCACCGTCGAATCCGTGTAAAGCGCATCGTTGTTCGACAAAGCCTTGCGATCCCGCGGCGCCAACAGGGTTCCGACATCGTAAGTGTTGCCGGTCCCGAAATAGACCAGATTCAGATCGGGATCATAGCTGCCGATCGACCATACCCCGGAGCCGTAGCGCTCGTTGACGGGGGCGCCGTTCCAGCTATCGCCGCCGGGCTGCCCGGGACGTGCAATGGTGTTGAAACGCCACTTCTCCTCGCCGCTTTGCGCGTCCAGGCCGACGATGAAGTCGCCGCCCCCGGTGTCGATGCCGAGGCTCACGCCGACGACCACCTTGCCGTGAGCGAGCAACGGGCCGCCCGAAATGTGGAAGTAGGCGCCGTCGAACTGTCCCGGGTGCACTCCCTGTTCGGCACTGACGACCGCGTGATCCCAGCGCAGATTGCCGGTCCTCACGTCCAGCGCGACGATGTGACCGTCGGCGGTGGGGGCATAGAGTTTGTCCTCGTAAATCGCCATGCCCCTCATCCGTGCATCGCGGCCGTTGTGAAGCGCGTCGGGCAGCGAACGGGCGTATTGCCAGAGAATACTGCCCTCGGCGGCGTCAATCGCTTCCACCGTATCGGCGCCTTCAATGAATAGCACGCCGTCGTGGATCAACGGTGCGGCCTCGTTGGCACTGGGCGGCAGCGCCAAGGTCCATGCGACGCCTAAATTGCGCACGGTCCTGGTATTGATTTGATCGAGCGGACTGTAGCCGAGCGTCGCATAGGTGCCGCGCCACATCAGCCAATCGGCGGCGGCCGGGTCTCGCAGCATGGCATCGGAGACCGGCCTGAGCTTGTGCAGCAAGGTCTGTCTCGCCGCCATGGCGGCGCGATATTTGGCGTCCTGATTGTCAACGAGGGCCGCACCGACGCGCGGGCTCGATTCCCCCGACACGTCGCCCGGGGGCGGGCTTGCGGCTGCAAGCTCTGTTGTCCCCGCTTGATCGCCGTTCTCGCGCAGCAAATAGGCTTCAATGTCGGCATAGGTTCTGCTGCCGAGGCTGCCCGGACTCGCCGGCGGCATCCGCTTCATGATCAGCGACCCCAGGGCCTCCGGCGACTGGTCGTGCCAGTGTGCCCTGAAGGCGGCGCCCTTCAAGGGCCCGGCGAACTGACCGTCGTTGAGATTGGGGCCGTGACAGGCCGCGCAACTTTCCCTGTAGGCAGC
>JBARBX010000590.1:0-6551 GCA_049793535.1 Steroidobacteraceae bacterium
GTCTCGCAGCACCGTGGCCACGGGCAGCGACGACATCGTCAGCCTTTGGAAATGCGCGGGAATTAGTTTCGGCGACTGCGGCCGCTGCGGCGCTTGAACCTGCACCGGCGCCACGGGCCGCGACGCGGCCATGGCCGGTGCGGGCGGAGCGGGCGCCGGCGTCACGGCCGCGCTCACCGCGGATCGTTGGCGGTTCGCATCGGCGAACAAAGCTTCGTCATAGTCGACGGCGGCGATGACCTCCAGCCCATCGTCGCTGCGGCGGCTGGAGAGAATGACGGCATCCGCCCCCTGCTCTGCGCGCACCCGCGCCAGAGCCTCGCGCATGCTGGGTGCCGTGTAACGCTTTATCTTCATGACTACCTCTCTGAACCAAGCAAAATTAACGTCCGACCGCGGCGATCACTCGGATGCGGCGGTTCTCCGGTATCTCGTTGTAGGCGAGCACGGCCAGCGACGGCGTCGAATGGCGCATCAACCGCGAGATCCAGGGCCGAATTTTCGGCGCCACCAGCAGCACCGCGGGTTCTCCCGCCGCCTCTTGGCGCCGCGTGCTGTCCGCGAGCGCCGTCTGAATTCTGTCGGCGAGGCCGGGCTCGAACCCGGGGGAGGCGTCGCCGCCGGCCGCCATCGAATCCTGCAATACCTGCTCGAGAGCAGGGTCCAAGGTGAGAACGGGCAATTCCTGGCGCAGGCCGCCGATGTTCTGCACGATGCTGCGGCCGAGAGCGACGCGGACCGCGGCCACCAAAGACACTGGATCCTGGTTTTTGGGCGCGAGCTCGGCGAGCGTCTCGCAGAGGGTGCGTAAATTGCGGATGGGCACCCGCTCGAGCACCAGGTACTGCAGCACCTTGACGACCACGCTCATCGGCAGGAGCTTCGGCACCAAGTCTTCGATCAGCTTCGGCGCACTCCGGCCCAAGCGGGTCAGCAATTGCTGCACCTCCTCGTGACCCAGGAGCTCATGCGCATGGGATTGCAGCAGGTGGCTCAAGTGGGTGGCGATGACGCTGCTCGCATCCACCACGGTGTAGCCCTGCGCCTGGGCCTGCTCGCGCCGCGTTTTTTCGATCCAGACGGCATCCAAACCGAAGGCGGGATCCTTGGTCGCGGATCCCGGCAGCGCGCCCGAAACCTGGCCGGGGTTGATGGCGAGCTCGCGGTCCGGGAAAACCTCGGACTCGCCGACCGGCGCGCCCAGGATGGTGATGCGGTAGGAATTGGGCCCAAGTTCCAGGTTGTCTCGAATGTGCACGGCCTGCACCAGGAAGCCGAGTTCCTCGGACAGCTTCTTGCGCACGCCCTTGATGCGGCCCATGAGCTCGCCGCCCTGATTGCGGTCGACGAGCGGAATCAGCCGGTAGCCGACTTCGAGTCCGATGAGATCGACGGGCTCGACGTCATCCCAGGACAATTCCTTGTTCTCGGAGGGAACCGCGGCGGACGCGGTCGGTACTGCCGAGGCCGCCGCCTTTTCGGCTGCCTTGCGCTTGCCCATGACGTACGCGCCCGCGGCGCACGCGGCCGCCATCCCCAGGAATACCAGGTTCGGCATTCCCGGAATGATGCCGAGCAGGGTCAGTATGCCGCTGGTGACTCCCAGGGCCTTGGGCTGGCCCAACACCTGCGTCATGATCTGCTGGCTCATATCGTGCGGCCGCGACACGCGTGTGACCAGAATGGCGACCGCCACGGACAGGAGCAGCGCCGGAATCTGCGCCACCAGGCCGTCGCCGATGGTGAGCAGCGCATAGGTGCGGCCGGCGTCGGCCAGCGACATGCCGTGCTGCGCCGCTCCGATGATGGTGCCGCCGAACAGATTGATGAACACGATCAAAATACCGGCGATGGCATCGCCGCGAACGAACTTGCTGGCACCGTCCATGGCGCCGTAGAAGTCGGCCTCCTCGCGCACTTCCTGCCGCCGGACGATGGCCTCGGCCTGAGTGATGATGCCGGCGTTGAGATCCGCGTCGATCGCCATCTGCCGGCCGGGCATGGCGTCCAAGGTGAAGCGGGCGCTCACCTCCGAGATGCGGCCTGCGCCCTTGGTGATCACGACGAAATTGATGATCACCAGCACCGTGAACACGACCATGCCGACGGCGTAGTTGCCGCCCACCACGAACTGGCCGAACGCGGCGATGACGTGGCCCGCGGCATGCGACCCGGTGTGGCCGTTGATCAGCACGATGCGCGTCGAGGCGACGTTCAATCCCAGGCGCAGCAGGGTGGCGCCCAAGAGCACCGTGGGGAAGGTGGCGAACTCGAGCGCCCGGCGCACGTAGATCACGGCCAGCAAAATCATGATCGACAGCGAGATATTGAAGGTGAAAAAGATGTCCAGCAGGAACGCGGGCAGCGGCAGCACCATCATGGCGAGGACCACCATGACCAGCAGCGGCACACCCAGGCCGTTGCGCGCGAATTCTCCGAAGGTCGCTACGGTGGCGCGCGCGTTCATACGCCCTCGTACTCGTCGCTAACCTGCGGGTTCGGCCGTGCGACCCGGGCGGCAACGGTCGGATTCAAGGTGCGGACCCTGAATATGTACGACAGAACCTGCGCCACCGCCACGTACAGGCCGGCGGGGATCTCCTTGTTCAAGTCGGTCGACCGGTACAGCGCGCGCGCCAATTTCGGCGACTCGAACACCGGCACGCGGTGCTCCGCGGCGATGCGGCGAATGTTCTGCGCGACCAGGTCGACGCCCTTGGCGAGCACGCGCGGCGCGCGCATCTGCTTCGGATCGTACTTGAGCGCCACGGCGAAGTGGGTCGGATTGACGATCACCACGTCCGCCGTGGGGACCTTGTGCATCATGCGCCGCCGCGCCATCGCCTGCTGCAGTTGCCGGATGCGCTGTTTGGTTTCGGGACGGCCGTCCGATTCCTTGGCTTCGTCGCGCACTTCTTGGCGTGTCATGCGCAGGGCGGACTTGAACTGGAACAATTGCAGCGGAACATCGACCATGGCCACCAGCGCCATCGAGGCGCACAGCCAGACGAAGGCCCAGCTCACGAGTCCCGCGCCGCGGCCGATCGCCGCGCGAGGCTCCATGTGCGCGAGCGCCAGCACGTCGCCGAACAGCGCGGAAACGATGGCGGCGCAAACACCTCCGACGACCGCGCACTTGAGCAGCGCCTTGCCGAGCTCCGAGGCGCCGCGCAGACCGAACAGCCGCTTCATGCCCGCAAGCGGGCTCAAGCGCGTGAAATCCGGAACCATGGCCTGCGGGCTGAAATTCCAGCCGCCGAGAGCGATCGAGGCCAGCAGCACCAGGGCGATCAGGGCGCCGAACACCGGCAGCAGGATGGTCAGTGCGCTGATGCAGGCTTGCGCGAGAGAGGCGAACATGCCGTCCGTGTCGCGCAAGGTACCGGCATCGATGGTAAGACCCTGGCGCATCATCTGCGACATGCGGCTGGACAGCGAACCGCCGATGGCGACCAGCGTTGCGCTGCCTCCGATCATGGTGGCGAAATTGGTCAGTTCGCGCGAGCGCGGCACCTGGCCCCGCTCACGCGCGTCCTGCAGGCGTTTTTGCGAAGGTTCTTCGGTGCGTTCGCCGCCCGTTTCGGCTTCGGCTGCCATCAATGCGCTCCCGCGGGCGGTGCGTGCACGAGGTCGGCGGCGGCGGCGAGCGCGCTGTTGATGAGGCTCACGATGCCGTCCATGATTCCGTCGAGGCCGACGATGAGGACGAAGAATCCGCACAGCAGAGTGATGGTGAAGCCGATGCCGAACAGATTGAGCTGCGGCGCGGCGCGCGTGACCACACCGAGCGCCATATTCACGATCACCAGCGCAATCACCGCCGGCAGCGCGATCATCAAGCCGGATTCAAATACATGCGCCCCCCACAGGACCACCGACAGCACGAAGTCCTTGCCGATGGGCGCGGCGCCGATGGGGAGAGTGTGAAAACTCTCGGCGAGCACGCCGAGCAGCACCAGGTGTCCGTTGATCGCGAGGTAGGTGAGAATGCCGATGATCATGAACATCTGGCCGATCACCGTGGTCTGCGCGCCGCGCTGCGGATCGACCAGGGTTGCAAAACCCAAACCCATGGTCAGAGAAATCGTCTGGCCGGCGAAAGTCAGCGCCTCGAAGGCAAGCTGCACCACCATGCCGACCGAGACGCCGATCAACACTTCCTGCACGGCCGCCATCAATCCCGCGCCCGAGAAGATCGACAGGGTCGCCGGTACCTGCGCCAGGGGCGCCAGCAAGAACGCCACCGCCACCGACATCACGATCTTGATCAGTCGCGGTATGGTGTTTTCGCTGGCAATCGGCGCCGCCAGAACGAATCCGCCCACCCGCAGCGTCGGCCACCACAATCGCGCCACCCAGGTGGAGACATCTGCGACATTGAGGACGACGGGTTGCATGCCACTACCCGATCATGGACGGAATGCTGGTGTAGAGATCGCGGGTGAAATCGACGAGCACGCGCAGAATCCACGGTCCGGCGGCGAACAAGGTCAGCACCAGCAACAGCAGTTTTGGGATGAAGCTCAAGGTCGATTCGTTGATTTGAGTCGCTGCCTGCAGCATGCCGATCACCAGGCCCGCGATGAGCGCGATCAGCAGCAGCGGCGCCGCCACCATCGAGGTCACCAGCAGCATGCGGTGCGCCAGATCCATGACGGTCTCGGGCGTCATTGGTGAAAACTCGCGGCGAGCGTGCCCATGAGCAGCGTCCAGCCGTCCACCACCACGAACAGCATGATCTTGAACGGCAGCGACACCAGAACGGGAGACAGCATCATCATGCCCATCGACATCAGCACGCTGGCCACGACCAGATCGATGACGAGGAAGGGGATGAACACCATGAAGCCGATCTGAAACGCGGTCTTCAGTTCGCTGGTCATGAAGGTCGGAATCAGCACCGACAGCGGGACATCGTCCGGAGTGGCGAATTGCGGCTTGCCCGACAGCTTCGAAAACAACTGCAGGTCGTTTTCGCGGGTCTGCGCCAGCATGAATTTCCTGAGCGGCCGCACGGTTCGGTCCAGAGCCACCTCGCCGGCCAACTGGCCGTCGAGGTAGGGCTTGATGCCGTTGGCGTACGACTGCTCGATGGTGGTGCTCATGACGAAAAAAGTCATGAACAGCGCAAGACCGGTGAGTATCTGGTTCGAGGGAGTCGTCGCCATGCCGAGCGCCTGGCGCAGAATCGACAGCACGATGATGATGCGGGTGAACGCCGTCATCGCCAGCAGGATGGCCGGCAGCAGCGTCAGCACCGTCATCAGGATCAGGATCTGGAAGGTGAGCGAGTAGGTCTGCGCCCCGTCGGCGGCGGTCTTGATGGCGACCGCCGGCAGCGCGACCTGCGCGTTGGCCGCATGGCAGGGCAGCAGTGCCAGTACCAGCGCGGGCAGCAAAATTGCCGCCAAGGCGATCAGCGGGCGGCGGTGGAACATCCGGCTCACTCGGTGGCGCCCGGCCGCTTCATGAATTCCCGCAGGCGCTCGGCGAAGGGCGGCGCCTGGGTGCCTCCCTTGAGCACAATGGGCGCGGCCAGCGGAGTGAGCGGGACCAATCCCGAGGCGCCGATGCCGATGAGCACCTGCGATTCGCCGACGCGCACCAGCACGATGCGCTCCCTCGGTCCCACGCTGACCTGATCGATGACGGCGATCTCCCCGGTGCCGCGGGGACCGGCGAGCTTCAGCCGCTTCAGCAGCCAGCTAATGGCCAGGATCAGCGCGACGATGGCAATCAGGCTCAAGGTGAGCTGCGCCATGCTGCCCACGGACAAGGGCGAGGCGGGTTGCGCCATCCCCGTCATTTGGCGTGCTCCATCCTTTCGGTCGGGCTCACCACATCCGTCAAGCGGATGCCGAATTTCTCGTTGACCACCACGACTTCACCGCGGGCGATGCGGACGCCGGTCACCAGCACATCCAGCGGCTCGCCGGCGAGCCGGTCGAGTTCGACGACAGCGCCCGGTGCAAGCTGCAGCAGCTCGCGCACGGGCATGCGGGCGCGCCCCACCTCCAACGCCAGCGTGACCGCGACGTCGAGGATGAGATTCAAATTCATTTCCTGACCGCCGCCGCCGCCGGCATTGGGACCTAGGTCGCCGAATTGCGCCCGCGCGACCGCGGCATTCTTGGGATCGGGCACGCTCATGTGGAGCCTCCTGGAAGAATCTTGAGTGCATTGCGCCCTTGTGAGACGCCGAAACGGCCGCGATACAGCGGCACATCGCCCGCCAGCAGGGTGGCCTGCTGAGGAGCTTCAATGGGGATGATGTCGCCCGGGGACAGGCGCACCAATTCGCGCAGGCTGATTTGCGCTTGGGCGAGAATCGCCCGGGTGTCGAGTTCGGCCTCTTTCAGGCCTGAGGTGAGCGCGGGCGCCCATGCGTCCTGCTTGCGCACCGCAGTTTGGCCGCCGGCGGCGGCGAGCGACTCGCGCACCGGCGCGAGCAGCGTCTCCGGGAGAAACCAATCGATGCCGCCGCTGTGCGCGCCGAATTCCACGGTGAACTTGACGGCCAGAAGCGATTCATTGGGGGCGCCCAGTTGCAC
>JBARBX010000591.1:0-6743 GCA_049793535.1 Steroidobacteraceae bacterium
GTCGGGGGGGGCGGCCTTCGGCTTGGCGCGATCGGCATCCAGCAGGCGCCGCAGCCGTGTCGCCACATCGCGGTAGGTGTTGTCGAAGTGCGCCAGGTGACGGTAGACCGCCGTCGCTTGCGGTGCCCGGCCGCGCTGCTCGAGCTGATTGCCCAGGGTGTACAGATCGCTCAGCACGGTGGCATTCGGCTTGCGCCCCTTGAGTTCCGCGAAGCGCTGCTCGAAGTTGTCGAGCAGCCGCGCGGTGTCGGTCATCGGCGGGGGGATCTTCGGGGCGGGCCTGGCCCTGGCGGACGCCGCGGACCGGCTCCAGAGCACCAGTGCGCTGCCGCCGCAGAATAGGACGATCCCCGGAAGCCACAGCCAGGTGTCCACTTTAGCGACCGCGCGGAGTAGGAGACCGGTACCTAGTGCCCCCAAGCCCACTATCGCTGCTATCAGCCCGAATTTGCGCATGCAATAGACATAATCCAAATCTAAGGCCCGGCAGTATAGGTGATCGGGCCGCATTAACAGCAATGCTAAGCTCACAAATCGACGCGAAGGAACCCCATGCCCAAATCCAAAGTGGTATTCATCTGCCAGAATTGCGGAGCGGCTTCGCCAAAATGGCAGGGCCAGTGCCCTGGATGCGCTGAGTGGAACACCTTGCTGGCCGAGGTTTCCTCCGCCAATCCGCGAAAATCGGTCCGATCGGCCGGCCGTGAACGGGCCGATGTCTCGACGACTCTGGCCGCGGAGGCCCATATCGAGCAGCCCCGGCTGGCCACGGGCTCCGCCGAGCTCGATCGAGTGCTGGGCGGCGGCTTGGTGCCGGGTTCGGTGACCCTGATCGGCGGCGACCCTGGGATCGGCAAATCCACCCTGATGTTGCAGGCGGCCGCGGCCCTGCAGACCCTGGGGCCGGTGCTGTACGCCACCGGCGAGGAATCCCTGAAGCAGGTCGCGCTTCGGGGCCGACGCCTGGGGTTGGAGGCCGCGACCACCCGGCTCGTCGCCGAGACCTGCGTGGAGCACATCGTCGGCGCGGCGTCGAGCCTTGCGGCGCGAGTCCTGATCGTCGATTCCATTCAGACCATGTACTCCGAGCGCATCGAAGCGGCGCCCGGCGCGGTGTCGCAGCTGCGCGAGTGCACGGCGGAATTGGTGCGTTTCGCAAAAGCCGGCGGCACCGCGGTGCTGCTGGTCGGCCACGTCACGAAGGAAGGGCAGATCGCGGGTCCCCGGGTGCTCGAGCATATGGTCGATACCGTTCTATATTTCGAGAGTGATACCGGCAGCCGCTTCCGGGTGCTGCGCTCGGTGAAGAACCGTTTCGGCGCCGCCAATGAAATCGGCGTATTCGCCATGCTCGAGCAGGGGTTGCGCGAAGTCACCAATCCATCGGCGATCTTCCTGTCGCGGCATGCCGAGCCCGTTCCGGGCAGCGTCATCACCGTGATGCGCGAGGGAACACGGTCGCTGCTGATCGAAGTTCAGGTGCTGGCGGATGCGAGTCTCGGCGCCAATCCGCGCCGGGTGGCGGTGGGGATCGACGGCAATCGGCTCACCATGCTGCTGGCGGTGGCGCATCGCCATGCCGGGCTCGAGCTTCAAGGCCAGGATGTTTTCGCCAACGTCGTGGGCGGCGTGCGCCTGACGGAGACCGCCGGAGATTTGGCCATTGTGATGGCCGCGCGGTCGAGCCTGCGCGATTCGCCGGTCTCTCATTCGCTGATCGCCTTCGGCGAGCTGGGGCTCGCGGGGGAGATTCGGCCGGTGCCCTTTGGCGAGGAGCGGCTGCGCGAGGCGGCGAAACACGGCTTCAAGTCGGCGGTGGTGCCGGCGGCGAACGTGCCGAAACGAGCCCCCGACGGAATGTCGGTGGTCGGCGTGACGCGCTTGAATCAGGCGCTCGAGGCCTTCTGAACCCGCTCCGGCGGCCGTATCCGCACGGTCTTGATGGCGTTGTCGCCGGTTTGCAGGACTTCCAGCATGTAGTCCGCCAACTTGAGGGTGGTGCCGGGTTCGGGGATGGTCTCCAAGAACTCCACGATCAAGCCGTTCAGGGTTTTCGGCCCATCCGTGGGCAGGTTCCAGCGCATGGACCGATTGAGCGCGCGGATGGTCGCGGAGCCATTCGCGACAAAGCTGCCGTCGGTGTCGGTATGCACGTCCTTGTGCATCATGGTCGCCGGATCCGTGGTGAATTCGCCGACGATCTCCTCGAGTATGTCCTCGAGCGTCACCAGCCCTTGGATGTCGCCGTATTCGTCGACCACGAACGCCATGCGGCGCTTGCCGCGCTGAAAGTTCAGCAGCTGCGTGTTGAGCGTGGTGCCGGACGGCACGAAGTAAGCCTCGCGCGCGCCGGCCGCCAGCACCAGCGCATCCCGATCCAGGCGGCCGCGCGCCAGTTCGTGCACCACCTGCTTCATATGGAGCACGCCGATGATGCGGTCGATTTCACCTTGGTAGACCGGCAGCCGCGTGTGCTGGCTCTGGCGTAGCTGCTCGACGACCCGGTCCCAATCGTCGTCGACGTCGATGCCGACGATTTCGTTCCGCGGCACCATGATGTCTTCCACGGTCGCATGTTCCAGATCCAAGATGCTGACCAGCATCTGTTGATGCCGGTGCGGAATCATGGCGCCGGCCTCGGCGACGACGGTGCGCAGCTCCTCGCTGCTCAAGGAATTGGCGGCAAGCTGGCGCGATACGCCGAACAGCCGCAACACGCCGTTGGCGAACAGATTCGTGGCCCACACGAAGGGATACAGCAGCCATAGCAGGGGCGTGTAGATATAAGCGGCGGGAAGTGCCAGCCGTTCCGGGTGCAGGGCGCCGAAGGTCTTGGGCGCGACCTCGCAAAAAATCAGCAGCACGAAGGCCAGGATCGTCGCCCCGGAAGCGACCCAGAACTCGCCGCCGAGGCGCAAGGCGATGAAGCCCACCAACATGGGCGATGCCACGTTGACGATGGTGCTGAGCAGTAGGATCAAACCGATCAATCGGTCGGGGTGGGCGAGCAGCTTCTCCGCCAGTCGCGCGCCGCGATTTCCTTCGCTGGCGCTATGCCGGAGGCGGTAGCGGTTCAAACTCATGAGGGCGGTTTCGCTGCCGGCGAAGAATGCCGCGAGGATTAGCAGTCCCGCCAATGTACAGAAGAGCAGTTCCAAGGAGAGGTGCGGCATCAGCCCCAATGCCGCCCGAGCATATCCTCGAGGACGAACTTCACGCCGAAGTACGCGACGGCGAGCACGCCGAATCCGCTCAAGGTCCATTGAACGGCCGCACGGCCGCGCCAGCCGAATCGAATGCGCCCGATCAACAGCACGCCGAACAGAATCCAGGCGAGCAGGGACAGCGCGGTCTTTTGCACCAGGTTTTGCGTGAACAGGTTGGTGACGAACACGAATCCCGTGAACAGCGCGAGAGTCAGAAGACCGAACCCCGCCGCGATCAGCCTGAACATGACCTTTTCGAGGGCATCGAGCGGCGGCAGGACGCTCGGCAGGTCGGCGATCCGCCGTGTGCGCAGCCGCCGATCGAGAAACACGAGCAGCACCGCCGTGAGCGCCGCTGCGAACAGCAGGGCGGCCGCGCCCATGGAAAGCAGGATGTGTGCGGTCAGTTCCCAGCCGCCTGCCGTGGCGGCTTCAGGCTGGCCACTTCCGACGCCGGTGACGGCCGCGCCGAACGCCGCGCTCGCCATCAGAAGCGCACCCAGCGCGCGGTACTGCCGGTCGATGGATATCAGGCAGGCGAGGACGGCGAGCGCCCAGGCGAACAGGGAGATCGCCTCGAGCAGGCCCATGGAGAAGGGACCATGGGCGCGCATCATGTGCATCATGGCGTCGCTGTGGCCGACGATGGACACCAGTATCAATAACCAGGCGAGGGGCTCGAGGCGCGGAGAATTCACACTGCGCAGCAACACCCAGGCGCTGGCGAGGTAGAGCAGAAACAAAGCGACGGCAAGAATCACGGTCGGCCCTTGGGATCGCGGCGGCGCTAAATGACGACCTGAGGATGATAACATCAACCCCATGTTCGACCGCCTCACATCCAGTCTATCCTCCGCGCTCAAGTCGCTCTCCGGCCGTGGCCGGCTCACCGACGACAATATCAACGATACGGTGCGCGAGGTCCGCCTTGCGCTGCTCGACGCCGACGTCGCGCTCAGCGTCGTCAAGACCTTCACCGAGGCCGTCAAGTCACGCGCCATCGGGGTCGAAGTCGCCAAGAGCCTGACTCCGGGTCAGGCCTTCATCAAGGTGGTGCACGAGGAGCTGACACGGCTCATGGGGGAACCCTCCGCCGGGCTCAATCTGCGCGCGCAGCGTCCGGTGGTCGTCATGCTCGCCGGCCTGCAAGGAGCGGGCAAGACCACGAGCGCGGGCAAACTCGCCCGCTGGCTGATCGAGAAGCAAAAGAAAAAAGTGTTGATGGTCAGCACGGACGTCTATCGTCCGGCGGCCATTCTGCAGCTCGAGACCCTGGCCTCGCAGGTGGGCGCGGGTTTTGCCGCGGCGCTCGCGAGCGAAGCGCCCGTCGCCATCGCGAAGCGCGCGCTGGTTGAAGCGACGCTGCAGGCCTACGACGTGCTGCTGCTCGACACGGCGGGCCGTTTGCACGTCGATGCCGAAATGATGGCGGAAGTCGCCGAACTCGAGGCGGCGGTCAAACCGCACGAGCGACTGTTCGTCGTGGACAGCATGGCAGGGCAGGACGCGGTCAACGCCGCCAAGGCCTTCAACGACGCCCTGAGCCTGACCGGAGTGATCCTGACCAAGGCGGACGGCGATGCGCGCGGCGGAGCGGCGCTGTCGGTGCGGCAGATCACCGGCAAGCCCATTTTATTCGTCGGCACCGGCGAGAAATCCGACGCCTTGGAGCTGTTTCAACCGGAGCGGATCGCCTCGCGCATCCTCGGCATGGGCGACGTCTTATCGCTGGTCGAGCAGGTTCAGGGGCAGATCGACCAGGAAAAGGCCGAAAAGCTCGCCCAAAAGATCGGCAAGGGAAAGTCCTTCGATTTGGCGGACTTGCGCGACCAGCTCAGCCAGCTACAGCAAATGGGCGGTATGTCCGCGCTGCTGGACAAGCTGCCTGCGCAAATGCAAGCCAACGCTGCGGCCGCGGCCGGCGCGGTGAATCCCCGAAACCTCAAGCGGCAATTGGGGATCATCGACTCGATGACGCCGAGGGAGCGCCGGCGCCCGGACATCATCGAGGGTTCCCGCAAACGACGCATTGCAGCAGGCGCCGGGGTGCAGCTACCGGAGGTCAACCGCCTGCTCAAGCAGTTCGACCACATGCAAAAGACCATGAAAAAGCTTGCCAAAGGCGGCATGCTCAAGAACATGATGCGGGGTATGGCGGGGCGTATGCCGCCGGGCTTTAGGCCCTGATGCGGGTTTAGGGGTCCGCCTCCGCCATTTGCTGCTGATTCAACGAGTTGTTGCTCTAGAGGGCCCATTGTCATTACAATTAGCGGCTACGTATGCCAAGGTGAATTCAAGATGGTGACGATTCGTTTGACTCGACGCGGCGGCAAGAAGACCCCGTTCTATCACGTGGTGGTGACCGACAGCCGCAAGCGGCAGGGCGGCACCAGCCTCGAAAGCGTGGGACTGTTCAATCCCGTCGCGCGCGGCGCGGAAATCAAGCTGCGCCTGAACGTCGCCCGAATCGAACACTGGGTCGCCCAGGGCGCCCACATGTCGGATCGCGTCAAGTTTCTACTGACCAGCTTCCGCAAGCAGGCCGCGTAAGGCCCGCGTCAGAGGAGGAGGGCAGCGATGGGCGGCGATTCATCGGCGCTCATCCAACTGGGGTTCGTAGGAGCGCCGTATGGCGTCCGAGGTTGGGTCAAGCTACGGTCGCACACCGATCCGCCGGAGCGCCTGCTCGAGCACCGAATTTTGTGTCTCGGCCGTGGCAGTGTGTGGCAGAACTACCGGATCGAGGCGAGCGGCCGCAGCGGCGGCGCATTGACCGTGAAATTGGCGGGGGTCGAGGATAGAGACCAGGCGCAGGCTCTCCGGGGTGCGCAGGTTTGCGTGCCGCGGAGCGAATTGCCGCCGCGGAACGATCGGGATTTCTACCGCGCCGACCTGATCGGCTGCGAGGTGGTGAATCTCGATGGCAGGGCCTTAGGAAGGGTGCAGCACTTTTTGGAAACGCCGGCGCAGGTATTCATGGTCGTGCGCGGGGCGGAGGATATTTTGATACCGGCCGTGCCCCAGTTTCTGCGGCGGGTGGATTTGCAGTCGCGCCGGGTGGTCGTCGACTGGGATGCCGCGGCGGAATAGGGCGGGGCGCGTGCGCATCGCGGTCGTGACGTTGTTTCCGGAGATGCTCCGTGAAGCGCTGGCGCATGGAGTGGTCGGACGGGCGGTGGAACGCGGGATCTTCGAGGTCGAGTATTTCGACCCGCGCGACGACGCGACCGACGTGCATCGGACGGTGGACGACCGGTCCTACGGCGGCGGCCCGGGCATGGTGTTGAAGGTCGAGCCGCTGCGCAGCGCTCTGCGGCGCGCGATGGCGGCGCAGCCCGCGGGCAGCCGGCGGGTCTATTTGGGTGCGGACGGGGTCAGGTTCGATCAGCGCGTGGCGCGCCAAGCATGTGCTTGGCCCGGCCTCACGCTGGTGGCGGGGCGCTACGAGGGCGTCGATGAACGCTTCATCGAGCGTGAAACCGACGAGCAGTGGTCGATCGGCGACTACGTACTCTCGGGCGGCGAGTTGCCGGCGCT
>JBARBX010000592.1:0-2640 GCA_049793535.1 Steroidobacteraceae bacterium
GGCCGGGAAAGTATTCCCATTCAAAGGCATGCGGGTAGGGAGTGTCCCACCCGGCGACTCGCTGGATCGGCGCCTCAAGGTCCCAGAAGCATTCTTCTTGAACGACCGACAGGAGCTCGGCGCCGAATCCCGAGAAGCGGGTCGCCTCGTGCGCCACGACGCAGCGGCCGGTCTTGCGCACCGAGCTGCAAATGGTGTCGACATCGAGCGGCACGAGCGATCGCAGATCGATGATCTCGGCATCCAGGTTCAGGGCCGCCGCCGCCGCCGCTGCGACGTACACCATGGTGCCGTAGGTGATGACGCTCACATCCGCGCCGGCGCGAACGATGTCCGCCTTCGCCAACGGCACCGTGTAGTAGCCCTCGTCCACCTGGCCCTTGGGATGCGAACTCCAGGGGACCGCCGGCTTGCCCGGATCGCCGTCGAAGGGCCCGTTGTACAGCCGCTTCGGCTCGAAGAAGACGACCGGATCGTCGTCTTCGATGCAGGTGATCAGCAAGCCCTTGGCGTCGTAGGGGTTCGACGGCATGACCACTTTGAGGCCGCTGACGTGGGTGAATATCCCCTCCGGACTCTGGGAATGGGTCTGGCCGCCGCGGATGCCGCCCCCGCAGGGAGTGCGAATAGTCACCGGTGCATAGAATTCCCCGGCGCTGCGATAACGGATGCGCGCAAGCTCGCTCACGATTTGATCGAAACCCGGGTAGATGTAGTCCGCGAACTGAATTTCGGCGACGGGCCGCAGGCCGTTCACGCTCATGCCGATGGCCGTGCCGACGATGCCGCCCTCGGCAATGGGAGTATCGATGACGCGATGCTCGCCGTACTTGCGCTGCAATCCTTCCGTGGCGCGAAACACACCGCCGAAATAACCCACGTCCTCACCCATGATCACCACCGACGGGTCCTTCATGAGCATGATGTCCATGGCGGAATTCAAGGCCTGAATCATGTTCATGCCGGCCATGGCGTTAGCGCGCGCCCGAGCGGCCGCGTTCCGCGCGCATCAAGTCCCGCTGCTTCTGCAGGTGCTCGGGCATTTCCTTGAATACATCCTGGAACATCAGATCCGCATCGAGCCGCGGCGGCTCGGTCATGGTGCCGAAAGCCGCCGCTTCCTTCCAGCTCGCCTGAACCAGCGCCTCGAGCTCCGCCGTCATGGCCAGGTGGCGCGCCTCCGACCATTCGCTTAAGCGGATCAAGTGCTGCTTGAGCCGCAGGATGGGATCGCCCAGGGGCCAGTGCTCTTGATCATTCTTTGCCCGATAACGGGCGGGATCGTCGCTGGTGGAATGCGCGGCCGCGCGATAGGTGACCAGTTCCACCAGCGTGGGTCCGGCCCCGGTGCGGGCTCGCTCGGCCGCCCACTGGGTCACGGCATACACCGCGAGGAAGTCGTTGCCGTCGACGCGAACGCCCGCGATGCCATACCCCGGACCGCGCGCGGCGAACGAGCGTTGCTCGCCGCCGGCATAACCTTGAAACGTCGAGATGGCCCACTGGTTGTTCACCACGTTCAGAATGACGGGCGCCTGATACACGGAGGCGAACAGCAAGGCATGATGGAAGTCGGCTTCGGCGCTGCTCCCCTCCCCGATCCAGCTCGCCGCCAGATGATCCTCGCCCTTGATCGCGGCGGCCATCGCCCAGCCGACCGCCTGCGGAAACTGCGTGGCCAGGTTGCCCGAGATGGAAAATATGTTTCCCGACTTGGAGTGATACATCACCGGCAACTGGCGCCCCTTGCACATGTCCCGCGTGTTCGACAGACACTGGCACATGAGATCCACGAGCGCGATGCCGCGTGCGATTTGCAGCCCCTGATTGCGGTACGACGGGAACAGCATGTCGCCCGGGCGCAGCGCCATGCACTGCGCCACCGAGACCGCCTCCTCGCCCAGCGAGCGGATGTAGAACGAGATCTTGCCGGCGCGCTGATTGCGCTGCATTCGATCGTCGAACAGGCGCGTGAGCAGCATGTGGCGCAGGCCCACCTGCAGATCCGCGGGATCGAGGTGCGGATGCCAGGGTCCCACGGCCTCGCCGGAATCGTCGAGCACACGCACCAGATCGAGCGACAGCGAGACGATGTCGCGCGCACGTGCGTTGACGTCGGGCCGCGCGACCGCACCGGCGGGAGAGAGGTGGACATAGCTGAAATCCGGGACTTCCCCAGGCCGGGCAGGCGCACGCGGCAGGTGGAGGCGCGACTTTCTGTTCATCCGCATAATTTACTTCCGCCCGGCCGGTAATGTTGCATTCATTAGGGGGGCGTCGGATAATTCGGAATGTTCATTCCGAATAATTGACATTTATGGAAGATACATCTCACCCCGCCATCGATCGTTTGGATCTGCGCCTGCTCGACATTCTGCAGAGGCACGGCGCCCTGTCGGTCGCCGATGTCGCCGCGCGGACCCGGCTTTCCACCACCACCTGTTGGCGGCGCATCCAAGCGCTTGAGCAGAACGGCGTCATCAAGGCGCGCGTCGCGCTGCTCGATCGCAATGCCTTGGGGCTGGATGTGACCATATTCGCGCACGTGAAACTTGCGACCACCGGCCGCGGCGCACTCGCCGAATTCGAGGCGGCGATTCGCGATCGGGCCGAGGTGCTGGAGTGCTACACGCTCACCGG
>JBARBX010000593.1:0-6084 GCA_049793535.1 Steroidobacteraceae bacterium
CCCTTCTTTGCGCGCGCGACTGCTCGAGTCTGCGCGGCATATTTCAGGAATTCCCTTTTTTGAAGAACTGAAGCACAAAAAAACTGCGCCTTGCTACATATGGAGACCAGCTCGTAAATCCCACCAACGTGATCTGCATGCCAATGCGTGGCAACAATCCAGTCTACAGAGGTAGCTGGATCCACACCGAGGGACCGCAGATACAGAAGTGCGGCGGGCTGCCTCGTTGCGGGGTCTCGACACGAGTCGACGATTAACCAGCGCCCACTTCCAGTGTGTACGAGGATGCATTCACCGAAGCCCGGTCCGATAACGGTAACCTCGACCTCATCGGGCGCCGGCGGATTTGCTACTTTCTTCCAGTCGAAAGCCATGGAGTAATTCGTCCGCCTCTCGTTCCGCAGCACTAATCTCGCGCTTGGTGTAGGCGGGTAATCTTCGAAATTGTACCGTGGTATAGCGTTTTCGAGGGCCGACTCGCGGTGACTCGTACGCGATCATCAGGCGAAAAAAACCACCTGGAACTAATAGATCGCAATCTTCCGGGTCGACATCAGATATTGGTATCTCAGCATCCTCCTCCTCGCCAACTACGCCAGCGCCGCGCAGACCCTGCATGCTCGCGGTAAAGTAGTCGGCGTAAATCCCTTCTACGTAACCATCCCACTCCGCTATTACTTCAACCGCGGGAACTGTATCCGTCCTATTTTTCGCAGACTCTGAAATTGGGATTGTCGCGACGGTTGCCGGGCCGCTCCTTAACTCCGAACCAGCCATAGTCGTCGCAGTGTTCGCTTGCGCCAACGGGGTCCGCAGTACAAAGGGATTCAGCCAATATGGGGACGTCGTAGTGAGAGCTTCCCACGAAGATATTGAGGATACACTCGTTTGAATCGGCACAGTAATCGCCGCCATGACATTTTCCCAAGGGAGATTGACCGCATATAGGGGGGCGTCGTAATTGCCAACATACCAACCCTTAGTGGCTGGATCGAAGCTCGAGATCATTATTGCCTTGGAATCACTCATGAAGAGATTCCAATGATGTCGTGAGCCATGGATTCAAGGTCATTAATAGATTTGTCAAATTGCTCGCCCAAGATGCGCATAAGCGAACTAGTGTGTCGATTGGCCAACTCTTGTGGCTCAAGACCTGTCGGCTGATTTGCGTCGCTGACATTGAAATTATCATTCAACCCAAGAATCGCCTGCGCAGGTGATGTACTTGTGCGCGGCGTTGCTTGAATCGTCACATCGCGTGTCCGCAAATCCTCCCCGGCCACGGGAGTCTCCCGCATCACTACGCTAATGACGCCTCCATGGGATTCGGGATTGGTCTTAATCCGTTCGCCAACTTGTCGCCCCCATTTGCCCCACGTCGAGGGAGGAACGATACGCGTACCAAACGCGTCTCGTTCTGCATTCGAGGAAAACTTCATCTCGTATAGCCGATTGATCCCCATTTGCGTGACAGACGCACCCGTCATCAACTCGTTGATGGTCTTTTGGATCAAGTCAGCGACCTTCACGAATGGCGGCACAGCCGTCTCCACCGCAAAACGATTGCGAACGACGGACACAGAGCACCACTCGAGGGCGTACTCAACGACCTGGTCTTTGACGAGGGTCTTGAATTCTGCCGCACGGGCCTCATCGGCTCGTATCACCCCTGCGGCGCCGAGCTTTGCTGGCAGTGCCATCGACGGCTCAAATTTCCCAATGAGAACGACGATGACCTTCTGATTTTCTAATACGGGAGCCATTACCTTAACCGCAACCCCTCGCAGTGTTCACTCGGACATGTCGCATCGCCTCATCGGGCATTGTTACACGGCGGCCCTTGGAATCATAAGTCTCTGATTTTACGCATGATGCCCGGGATTTATGACATGCGTAGGTCTCATTCTGCTCCGATGGCATGCAGAATCGCTATTTGGGCGTGCCGCGCAGTGAATCAACAATCGAGGTATTTAGCGCCCCGGCGATCGACGACAGCGCCAGTACCGTCGGGTTATAAATTCCTCGTTCCAACCGACCGACGACATTCGTATGTACGCCGGCTTTGTCGGCTAGTTTGATTTGCGTGAACTTGAGCGCCAGGCGGCGCCGCCTCACTTCAAGGGCGATTCCATTCAGTAACAGGTTGCGGGCGAGCCGAGATGGAGTCAATTCCGTCCAGTTCGGCCGAGCCAGTGTAATCGGTTTCATTCGTGCGCACAATTAGAGCAGTAGCATGCCGCATCTGAGGCTTCGTCATCTGGTACAAGCGGCTCGAGCGCCACAAGTTCCACTGGCCGTTCCGCTTCGACGAGGCGCTGTTCCCCTGGAATCTCGCGATAGCCCACGGCAGCGACCAGTGGCCCACGGACTGGTCGCAGTCATCGGTAGTTTGACGGCCGATTCAAGTGAACAATCCTAGATCGATTGACTCGCCAATTTTGCGATAGCCGTCAGAGCTCGGATGCAAGTGATCGCCGCTGTCGTACTCTGCACTCAGTTTGTGAGGAGCAGCTGGATCTCTGACGGTCTTATCGAAATCGAGGACAGCATCGAACACTCTGGATGTTCGCATCCATTCGTTGACAGTTTCACGGACCTTCTCCTTTTCCGTTGAATAATAGTCGGCGCCTTCAAATGGCATGATCGTCGCACCAAAGACTTTTACCCCGAGCTTATGACCGCGCCTGACGATCTCAGTATCGGCAGCGATCAACGCCTGCGGATCAATTACCGGCGTGTCGCCGAACATGCCGCCGGAGCCGCTCATTCCAATGTCATTAATCCCTTCCAGGATAATGATGTAAGTCAATCCTGGTACGGCTAGTACGTCTCGATCGAGTCGATCTAGCGCCCGCGCGCCGAACATCGGCATCGACTGCAGAATACGGTTTCCACCGATGCCTGCATTAACCACCGCGATTTCTCGGGGTTGCAACCGGCGCGACAAGGCCCCGGGCCATCCACGCTCGCCTGTAATGACGTTTACTTCTCCGTCGGAGATGGAATCGCCCAGCGTAACGACAACCCTTCGTGGAGACTCTGCGAGGACGTCGACTTGTGTCACCAGCGGCCTGATCGACAAGCTCCTGCTAGCTGACAAGTGCTCCACGAGAGTGGCATTGGAGCCCTCTACTACAATCGGATCAAATGGCGAAGCCCACGTGGAGACAGAAACTCCTTCCGGGAGGTAGACACTCACAACCAAATCCTCCAGCGGATCAACAGGAAAAACGATGGGGTCGGTCACGGCGGACGCACGTGCAGGGATTGTGATTGACCCCTTTCCGCTGAATGTCAACCGCTTCAGCGATCCCGGCGGTGCGTCGAGGCCATCCCCAGCCGGCCCGACCGTCGCCGCAGCGAGCGACAAGGGAGTGTCGCTGTAGTCGTTCGAGAACCGCAGCCGCACCTGACTGCCGCCTTGAGATACACGCAATCTATAGCGGATGGTGCCCCTAACCGTAAGGGGAGATGGCAGCGTGTATGCGCCCAATTTTGCAACCGTCGGTAATCCAGTAGGGCTAGTTGCCCACGTCCCAATCCACGTCCCTTGATCGTGGCCAACCGCTACAAATGATATTGAAATCGACGCAAGAACTCCGGCTAGACATCCGTTCAACTTCATACCCTCTCCAATTTAGCTTTTCTACACGTAGTTACTCGATCGCTTCCGTTTTACCGCTTACCGAAGAACTCGCGCGTACAGACCTCTGCCTGGCGCCTCACGCCTCACGCCTCGCGCCTCGGTCGAGTCTGCCCACAACGTAAGGGCGCTCGCGTCCTTTTAAGTCATACCGGAAAATCCACAGCGGATTCCGTCTATTGTTACTGGGCGGACTCGGCGACGAGTACGTTGGCTTCCATTTTCTCGCCGCCGCCGCCGTGGCGCACCCCGCGCACGGGCGCTGCGTCCAGGTAGTCGCGGCCGACGGCAAGCCGGCAGTAAGTGCGCACCGCAGGGCGCTTGTGAGTGACGTCCATGCTCTGCCAACCGATTTCAGGGCCCAGCCAGATATCGACCCACGCATGACTGGCGGCGTCATTGGTGTCGCCTGTGTAGATATAGCCGCTGACGTAACGTGCGGGGATTCCGACCGCGCGCGCGGAGGCGATGTACACGTGTGCGTGATCCTGGCAGACGCCTACGCCGCTCCTGAACGCCACCGCCGCACTGTCTTGTACGTCGCTGGTGCCGGATTTGTAGCGCACGGCGCCGAGCACGGCTTCAGCCAAGGCTTGAGCGCGGGCGCGCGGATCGCTGACGGAGTGCAGGGCGTCGTGCGCGAACGCGCGCAGTTCGTGGCTTGGCGCGGTGAGCTGCGTCGGGGCGAGATAGGCGAGCGGCGAAAGAGGGCCGTCATCCTGGCGGCCTTCCGTGTCGACGGTTTCGACCACGCCGCGCACCACGATTTGAATCTCCCGGTGCGGTTCCTCGATAGTGAGCAAGTGGGTGATATTACCGTGAGCAACGACCTGTTCCAGTCTGCGCCCGGGAGCGGTGATGCTCCAGGCGAGAGCGCGCTGGTTCGGGTCGCGGCGCGGCGTGAGGTGCAAGCTTTGTACACTGTATTTGACGGGGCGCTCGTATCGATACCTGGTCTCGTGCCGAATATGCATTTCCATGGCTTAGGCCTCCGCCGGTGGTAACAGGAAATCAGAAGCGATGCGGTCGCCGAGATCACTCAGGCGCGCCAGGAACTGCTCGAGAAAGCGCGGCAGGCCGACCGCCGTAATTTCTTCCATGCGCGTGAAGTGCAGCATGGCGTGCATTTCGCCGGCACGTCGCTCGGTCTCGGCGGACTGATCGTTCGCCACGGACTTCAGGTTCTGGTAGACCTCCTTGCAGCAGCGCAGTAGGGAGCGTGGTATATCGTCGCGCAACATCAGGAGTTGCGCCACCTTGAATGGCGTGATCACGTCGCGGAATACGCGCCGGTATATTTCAAATGCGGAGAGAGAGCGCAGCAGCACGCTCCACTGGTAGGGATCGGGGACCATGCTCGCGTCGGCGCCGGGGACGAGGTCGATTTGATGTGCGGTAAGAATGCGGACGGTGCTGTCGGCGCGCTCGAGAAATATGCCGATGCGCGTGAAGTGGAAGGCTTCGTCGCGCATCATGGTGCCGATGGTGACGCCACGGGTGAGGTGAGAGCGTTCCTTGACCCATTCGACGAACTGTCCGATGTCAGGGCGCGATGAGCGGAGCGCGGCGATGGATTTCGCTTCGAGCCAGGTGGAGTTGATGGTCTCCCAGAGCTCGGCAGTTAGCGATCCGCGCACGGCGCGTGCGTTCTCGCGCGCAACCGCCAAACAGCTGAAGATGCTGCCGCCGTAGTCGCGGTCGAGACTCACGAATTCAAACACGGCGTTGGGTTCGATGACGTCGTGCTTCTCCTTGTACGCCTGTTCCATGTCCAAGGCGGTCACGGTAGAGCTCAAGGACTGGGTCAGGGTGGCGCCGGTATGGGGCAGCAGGGACATTCGATAATGTGCGTCGACCAAGCGTGCGAGGCTCTCGGCCCGTTCGATGTAACGCGACATCCAGTACAAGTGATCGGCGGTGCGGCTGAGCATCTAAGTTTCCAGCACCCAGGTGTCCTTGGTGCCGCCGCCTTGTGAAGAATTGACGACGAGCGATCCGGCGCGCAGGGCGACGCGAGTGAGGCCGCCGGGGACGATGCTGACATCGCGGCCGGACAACACGAAGGGGCGCAGGTCGATGTGGCGGGGTGCGAGGTCGTGGTCGCCAAAGGTCGGGCACGTCGACAGGGCGAGCGTGGGCTGTGCGATGTACCGCTCGGGGGTGGCGATAATCTGCTTGCGGAAGAGGTCGATCTCGGCTTGGGTGGCCGCGGGACCGATGAGCATGCCGTAGCCGCCGGCGCCGTGGACTTCTTTGACCACCAGCTCGGAGAGGTGGGCGAGGACGTAGTCCCTGTCCTCCGGGCGGCGCAACACCCAGGTGTTCACATTGCCGATGAGGGGCGCCTGGCCGAGGTAGAAACGAATCATGTCGGGGACGTAGGGGTAGATAGATTTGTCATCGGCGACGCCGGTGCCGATGGCATTGGCGATGGTAATGCG
>JBARBX010000594.1:0-1897 GCA_049793535.1 Steroidobacteraceae bacterium
CGTCGAGCGCGCGGGCAACGGACCCGCCGGGGGCGGCTCGATCACTGCCTTCTACACCGTGCTCACCGAGGGCGACGACCAGAACGATCCGATCGCCGACGCCGCGCGGGCGATTTTAGACGGGCACATTGTGCTGTCGCGCAGACTGGCGGAGAACGGACTGTATCCGGCCATCGACGTGGAAGCCTCCATCAGCCGCGCCATGCACCAGATCGCCACGCGCGAACAGCTCGACCTCGCGAATCGGTTCAAGCAGGTGTACTCGACGTACCAACAGAACCGCGACCTGATCTCGGTGGGTGCGTACCGGCGCGGGAGCGATCCGCGGGTGGACCAGGCCGTGGAACATTGGCCCAAAATGATCGAATTCCTGCGACAGGACATGTACGAACCGTTAGGGCTAGAACGCAGTTATTCGGACCTTAGGCAACTCGTGACGCAGTTCTCGGCGCCGGCCCCGACAACAGGCCGATAGTGCACACCTGATGATGAAGCCCGCATGATGAAGTCCAAACGCTTCGAACCGATCCGGGAAATCGCCTCGACCTCGGCCAAGGATCTGAGCCGTGCCATGGGCGAAGCCGCGCTCAAAGTGGCCGATATCGAGCGCCAGATCCAACAGCTGCAATCCTATCGCGACGAGTACCTGCGCAAGTCCGGCCATGGGACTGCGGCCGTCGATGCCGTCAAATTGCAGAACTACCGCACCTTTCTCGATCGTCTCGGGGAGGCCCTGCGCCAGCAAATGAAGTCGCTGGATGTCGCCCGGGCGGAATACGAGAAGCGCCGCCTGGCGTGGAGCGCAAAGCGCATCGAAGCCGAATCGCTCGGACGCGCCATTGAACGCTTCCGCAAGGAAGAACAGCACGTCGTGGACCGGCGCGAACAGCGCGAAGTCGACGATGCGGCGCTGCGGATATCCTTGGCGGCGCGCAGCGAATTGGGCTAGCGCGAGCGCCTCATTGAATGACGGAACCAAGCCGTTCCGGCCCGTCCCCGAAGCGCTGACGAATCAGCCGATTCATCGGTTCCGAATAGAAGCGGGCGGTCAACTCGCCCAATAGGCCGGAGATCAAAATCACACTGATGAACAACATCGGCACGGCGCCGAGTGATTGTCCGGCTGACTTGAACAATCCAAACAGCGCGAATACCACGAACATGTGGGTCAGATACACTTCGTAGCTGCGCCGACCCAGTGTGATGAGCGGAAAGACGGCCCGCGGGCTCCTCCACCCGGTCTGGGCGGCTGCCGCAATGACCATGCAGCTTCCGATCGCCAAAATCGTCATGTCCAGGCCGCTGTGGCCAAGACCCCACGCCTCCGCCTGGTTCGAGAAACCCAGGATGAATAGAACCAGTGCCGCCCCGAGACTACCCAGCACCTGGATCACTCCGCGGGTAATCCTGATCCGCGAGCTCGCGATGGCGGTGAGGCAGCCCAGAGCGATGGCATCCATGCCGCCCAGGTAGGAATATTCCTGCCAGACCTCATTTCCATGAGCGAGCAGGGTGCGGCCAAACGGCCCGAGTGCGACGAAGACCAGGAGCAAGACCACGAGCCACTTGCCGCGGCCAAGCAGCCAGCAAACGGGGGGAAAGAAGAGATAGAACATTTCCTCCACCGACAGCGACCAAAGGATATCCCAATTCCCCGGCAGATATCCCCGATGCGCTTCCAGGACATTGACGTGAAAGGTCAGTGCGGCGATGAGCGCTCGGCCCAGTCCCCCGGTTTCCTCGGAAACGACGAAATTCTTGAGGCCGGCGGCGTGCAGCGTGCAGAGAACGGCAAGCAACAGCAGAAGCAGCGGCGCAATTCTGGCGAAGCGCAAGGCATAGAAGTCACGCACACGCACCCTGGAGAGCACCCCCCATCGACGAATGGAGGTTGAGG
>JBARBX010000595.1:0-5889 GCA_049793535.1 Steroidobacteraceae bacterium
GAGCGCAGCGCGAACTTGGGCGTCCGGCTCAACGTCGCTCCGCCGTGCGTCCGCCTCGATTGCTGCAGCCAACTCAAGGGTAGTGGACGGTTGCGCGTTCGGGAGAGGCGCCGGCCGCGGTTGCATCGCGCACGCCGTGAGGGCGAGGAGCGAAACCCCGCAGAGAAACCTCGTTTTCACGGCACCATGCGGGGCGGCAAATTGGGAAGCACGAACCCGCGCAAGCGCAGCGGCGCCAGCGTGTCGGTGCCGCCCGGAGTGTGGCCCATTTTGAGCAACCCCTGTTGCAGCGCCTTCGCGCGGGGCGCTGAGACGCGAGAGTCGACCACCGCGATGAGGGCAACCGGCAGATCCGCGGACTGGATGACGGACTTGAGCTCCGCCGCGAACGGCAGGCTCGGAAGCGCCGCCGCTTGAGTTTGATCGAGCAACACCGCGACCGGTTCACCGGCCGCGGCTCGCCGCAGGGCGCTGAGTACCTGGCCGGTGAACTCGATCTTGACATCCGCAGGCAGCGCCCAGCCCTGAAGAGCGCTACGCCGAACGAAATCGGGCGCGTAACCCGCGGTGCTGAGCAAGGTGTATCCCGTCATCGATGCCGGCCCGGTGATGCGGCCGGATTTGGCAACCAGCGTCCAGCGCTGTTGCGGGCCGGTGTCCGCCGCGTCCGCCTGCACCAGCGGGGTCAGATGCAATTGCGCCGCATGCTCGACGTAGAACGGATACGGTACGAAGGCGAGAACCGAATCGCGGCTCGCAAGCTTCGCGATCCCGCCCTCCTCGGTGGGATCGTAGACGGCGCCAAGACTGCCCATGGGCCAGCCGGAGACCGCGGCCGCGGCGAGCGCGAACTGGTCCAGCAGCGGCTGTGCATCGCCGGCTCCGCCCGGATATCCGGGTGCGCAGAACACCAGCGTCGCGAGCGATGCGGCCAACAGCGTCGTCATCCGATTAGGCTATCATGCTCCGGCGCGGCCGGTCTCTCCCGGGTCAAAAGGAGCGCACTGTCGTCCATGAGCGTGTTCTTTGTCCGCATCCTGAGAGCGCGAAGCTGGATCGCCGGCCTGTTCCTGGTGCTGACGGCCGCGGGAATATACGGCGCCTTGCAGGTCCCCGACGATCCCGCAATCGAGCGCCTGATCGTGGCCGGCGACCCGGTGGCGCGCGCCACCTTCGAATTTGACCGGCTGTTCCCCGAGGGCGAGCAGGCGCTCATCATGCTCGAAGCGCCGGACCCTCTCGGCCTCGGGCCGCTGCGCGCGGCGGACCGGCTCGAACAGGAACTCGCGAAGATTCCGCACGTCGAGGCTCATAGTCTGTTGGATCTGCATCGTCGAGGCGCCCCGGCGGGGGAAATCAGCGCGGCGGAAGCAGATCGCGTGCGTACCTTCGCGACCGGGACGCCGATGTTCCGCCGCGCCGGGCTGCTGGGCGATCACTACCTGGGCATCGCTCTCGAACTGCAGGTGAATTCGCCCGCCGAGCGCAATCGCACATTGTCGGCAATCGACTCGCTCGCCCTGCCCCTGGAGGGGTCGGGCGGACCCATCACCCGGGTGCGGCGCGTGGGGTCGCCATGGCTGGACGCCTGGCTCGAGCGGCAGACCGGCGCGGCGACGATTCGCTTCATGCCGCTGTTCGGCGTATTCCTGATGACGCTGGTGCTGGTCATCTACCGCTCGTGGCGCGCGTTGGGGGCGATTGTGCTCACGCTCGGTGCCCTCGTCGCGATAGCGATGGGGCTTGCCCATCTGTTCGGCTGGGCGCACACGGTGATCTCGACGCTCGTGCCGCTGACCGTGATGGTAACCACCACCGCCACTCTCGTGTATGTTCACTCGCGGTTTATCGAGCCGGACGATTCGCCGACGCTGATCGAGCACCACGCGCGCGCGCTGGCGAACAAATTTTTGCCGTGCACCGCTTCGATGTTCGCCACCGCGGTCGGCTTCGGAGCGCTCGCCATCTCCGACATCCGCCCGGTGCGCGAGATGGGCCTGTGGACAGCCAGCGGTCTCATCGTGGCGTGGATCGGGTGCTTCACCCTGTTTCCGGCGCTGCAGTCGCTGCTGCGAACGCCGATGCGATCCGAGCTCGCGCCCGTGGGAAAATGGTTTCCGGGTTTTGTCGCCGCGCTGGTTCCGGCGAGCCGCCGCTATCGCTGGCCGTTGGTGGGTGGCGCCCTTGCCATGATGCTGTGCGGAGCGGCCGCCTTGTTTGGAATTCCCGGCATAGTGTCGCCCCTCGCTCTGGAAATGGACGTGTTGACCTATGTCAATCCCGGCGAGCGCGTCGCCCAGGACACTCGTCGCTTCGAGGAGTCGAACGCACTCGATGTCGTCGAGCTCTGGCTGCAGACGCCGCCCGGTCATGCTCTGGATCCGGAGTTCCTGCGCGCCCTGGAGCAGTTGACCCACCGGCTCGAGAGCGATCCGCGCATCACCGCGGTCGACGGTCCGACGTCGGTACTGCGCTGGGCGCGCTATGTCGAAACAGGATCCGATCAGCTGCCGGATTCGGCAGCGTCGTGGCCGAAGCTCGCGGCGGATCTCGAGCAAATCATGCTCACCGAACCTGGTGCACGCAAGTATGTCGACGTGACCAACCTCGCCAACGTCAGGCTCAGCGTCCGCGGCCGCGCCAAGCTCTTCGGACAGGTCGGGGCAATGAGAGCCTTCGTGGAAGGCGCATGGGCCGCGGCGCGCGCCGCCGACCCTGCGCTGCGTGCCGTGCGCGGCAGTGTCGTGGGCAAAGGAGTGCTCGGCGCCGAGATCACGCAGCGTCTGCTGCCCACGCTCACCGAAAGCTTCGCGCTCACGGCCAGCGTCATCTTTCTGGCCTTCCTGCTGGTATTTCGCAGCCCCTCCGCCCGTTTGATGACGATGATTCCATCCTTGTTCGCGATCCTGTCCGTGTTTCTGGTGATGCGCCTGACGGGCATTCCCCTCAATATCGCCACCATCCTCATCGGCTCGACCGTGCTGGGCGCAACTGAAAACGACCAGATCCACTTCTTCTATCATTTTCAGGAGGGCCGCTCGACGGGTACGACCGCCGGCGCCCTGCAACACGCCTTGCTGGTGGCCGGCCGGCCCATACTATTCGCCACTCTCATCAATGCCAGCGGCTTTCTGGCGCTGATTTTGTCGGACTTGCCGCCGATGCGCGAGTTCGGAATCGTCGCCTCTTCGGCGTTCGTGCTCGCGCTGCTGGCGGATTTCACGGCGTTGCCCGGCGCGTTGTGGATCTTGAGCCGCTACGACCGCTGAACCCATCGCCGGACCATGCGCAAATATCGCTCGGCTAACCGATCAACGGAGAATCCCCTTGCGTACTCTAGAGTTTGTGGTTCCGGCGGTGGCCCTGGCGTGGATGGCAATGCCGCTGTACGCGGCGCAATCCACGGACACGGGCGCTCCCGTTGCCGCCAAAGTAGAAGAATCGAAGCGGCTGACCTTTACGCCCGAACTGCAGGCGAGCAAGGGCTCGGTCACCGTATCGGGAAAGCGCGTGGATTACGATGCCTATGCGGGAACCCTGGTGGTGCACCTCAAGGGTTACGATGACGTGCCGCAGAATGCCGACAAGGACGATAAAGTCGGCCCAGCGGAAGCCTCGATGTTCTATGCCGCGTACTTCAAGAGCGGTGCGCCGAACGGCCGGCGGCCGATCACTTTTCTATTCAACGGCGGACCGGGCTCACCCAGCCTTTGGCTGCACATGGGCGCCTTCGGTCCGCGCCGCGTGGTAACGCTCGACGATGCGCACACGCCGGCGGCGCCGTACCCGCTCGTGAACAACGAATACAGTCTGCTCGACGCCAGCGACCTCGTGTTCATCGACGCGCCGGGCACCGGATTCAGCCGCGTCGCCGGAAAGGACCGGGAAAAGGCTTTTTACGGCGTCGATCCCGATGCCCACGCCTTCGCGGAGTTCATCACCAGCTTCTTGTCGAAGTGGGGACGCTGGAATTCGCCCAAGTATATTTTCGGCGAGAGTTACGGCACGACCCGCGCCGCGGCCGTGGTGCAGATGCTGCAGGCCGAGAGCCACATCGACCTCAACGGGGTGATTCTTCTGTCCCAGTGCCTGAACTACGACGTGCTGCCGGACTATCCCGAGTTCAATCCGGGGGTGGATGAGCCCTACGAACTGTGGCTCCCCTCCTATGCCGCCACCGCGTGGTATCACCATCGACTGCCGCAAGCGCCCAAGGATCTGCCTTCGCTGATGGAGGAGGTCGAGCGCTTTGCCTCGGGCGAGTATGCCACCGCGCTGCAAGGCGGAACGTCGCTCGACCCCGCGGAGCGCGCAGCCGTGGTGAAGAAGTTGCAGGCGTATACCGCACTTCCCGCCGCTTACATCGAGAAGGCGAACCTTCGCATCTCGCAGGGCGAATTCCAGAAGACTCTCCTGGGCGACGCCGATCTGACCACCGGCGCGCTCGATACCCGCTACTCCGGCCCGACCCTCGACCCCTTGAGCAAGGAGGCGGGTTACGACCCCCAATCAACCGCCATCGGCTCGGCTTACGTCAGCGTCTTCAACGACTACGTCCGCAAGGAACTGAAATACGGCGATGACAAGGTCTATCGGCAGTCACTCGATTTTCACGACTGGAACTTCTCGCACCACCCCCCGGGCAGCCGGCAGATGTTGAATCAACAGATCAACGTCATGCCGGACTTGGCCTCGGCGATGAAACGCAATCCCAATCTGAAAATACTGGTGAACGGCGGTTACTTCGATCTCGTCACGCCGTTCTACGAGGGCGTGTACGAGATGAGGCACCTGCAGATCCCGTCAGCCTTGCAGAAGAACATCGATTTCAAGTTCTACGAATCCGGGCACATGGTATATGCGCACGAGGCATCCCTGAAAGCGCTGCACGACAATGTGGCCGAGTTCATCCGCGGCACCGACAATCTGGGCAGCAGCCAATAGACAAGACACGGCCACGCTGTGGCCTCTCAAAGGTTGGGCGCGGCCTGATTCTTGGGCCGCGAATCGCCCGCCTTGTTGAGAACGCCCCCGGCGGCCCGAATGAGCCGCGCCGCCGCCGCGCCACCCTCCAAGGCAATCGGCGGGCTGTAGGCGCTCACGGTGAAACGGGTGACCAGTCGATCCTCAGGCAAGGCGCCGCCGTTCGCGATGAAATGATCCTCGGTGACGATGGCAATTCCACAGTGCTCCGTTTGGAATCGAAACTCGTCAGGGACTGTCTTCAGCGCAAGATTTTCTCGGGCCGTGCCGGCGTTCAATCCGCCGAGCCCGCCGAATAGGCCGCGGCGATTGCAGGAGTCCCCGACCTGCACGTTGCCCCCGCTCTGAAAGCGCCAGGTGGGAGAGTCCGGCAAGTTGCTGGAATCGGCAAAGCCCCCGTACTTGGCCACCAAGCCGTTGTCGAGAGCGACTTCGCGCACGGCATTCGCGGACGAATATCCGACGGAGTGGACGATGGCCATCGCCCGCTCCTTGCCCGGGACCGGCGTGAACATGACCTGGTACGACTCCCCCACACCTTCGAAGCTATTGGCGGCCGCCGACGGCGTCCACGCCGCAACCACGCTCACAAAGCGCCCGTCGGCGATCGATTGCATCGCGCCGCTGGCGGGGTCCAAATAACTCAAGGTTTCCGACAGCTCTTTGTATTCGCGCAGGTTCTTGGCCTTGAGCAGCTCGCGAACCTCGTCCAAGGACATTCCGAGTGCAATGCCCGCGACGTCGATCTTGACCGGTGTCGGCGCCGTTGCCCGTGCTGCCGCAGGGAGCGGTGCCTGCGCCGAGACCGCGGGTGCCGCGACCAACGCCGGCGTCGGCGCTCGCGTCGATGGCGGTGTGGGGGTCGGTGGCAGTGTGGAGGTCGGTGGCAGTGTGGAGGTCGGTGGC
>JBARBX010000596.1:0-9079 GCA_049793535.1 Steroidobacteraceae bacterium
GGAGCTATTTATGAACACTGTACTTTCCAGGATCGTTGGGACAATCGGGCTGCTCGGTATGAGCGCGGCGGCCTTGGCGGGCGAGACCAAGCCCGCCACGCCGCAAGAGCCCATCGGATTCGTGACGGGCGGCGTGATCGGCGCATTTGCGGCCGGCCCCGTGGGCGCGGTCGTGGGTGCGGGGATCGGTACCTGGCTCGGCAACCGGGTGCATCGGGCGAAAGACGCGACCCAGGCCGAGGCGACCGCCGCGGCGCTGCAGGCCGACAAAACCAAGCTGCAGAGCGAGAACTCGGCGCTGTCGAGCGAGAAGCAGCAGCTAACCCAGACCAATGTCAGTTTGAGCGCCCGGCTCGATGAGCTGACTCACGAGGTTCAGACGGCGCAAAACGCCAAGCAGGACGCCGGTTCGGTTCTCGACGGACTGCAGGGCGAGGTGCTGTTCCGCACCGGCAGCGCGGAGATAACGCCCGAAATCGCCCATCAGATCCAGGTACTGGCACAGGCCGTGGCCAAGTCGCCCACGCTCAAGGTCCGCCTCGACGGCTACGCGGACCCGCGTGGCACGGTGGATACCAATCTGAAGCTCTCTCAGGACCGCGCGAATGCGGTGCGCGACCTGTTTCTAGCCGCGGGGATCGGCGATGAGGCGCTGGAAGTCAACGCCTACGGCAAGAGCCAGAGCGTCGCGGCCGACAACGATGGCTATGCGCTCGAACGCCGTGTGCGCTTGACGCTCCAAGCCCAGGGCGGAGCGGCGGTCGCGCAGGTGCGCGGCAGCGAGTAATCCGCAGCAGGTGCGCCGGGGTATCGCGGCCCGGAGCCGATCGAGCTCCGGGCCGCACTTGTTTCCGCCCGGCGCGCGAGCCTACGATAGCGCATGAGTGATCGTCCCAAGATCGTGGTGCTCGACCGCCTGCAGACCGGGGAGTCCGCCAATCCCGCGCCCGAGAACATACTCGCCGGCATTCCACGGGCGCGGGCATCGAACCAGTACGCCGAGCGCACCCAGCAATTCTATTGCGGCATCTGGACCAGCACGTCAGGCAAATGGCGGGTGCGATACACCGAACACGAATTCTGCGTGCTCATCGAAGGACGGGTGCGCATCGAGTCGGTCACCGGCGAGCGCCACGAGCTGCGCGCCGGCGACTCTTTCGTGGTGCCTGCGGGCTTCGAGGGCATCTGGGAAGTCACCGAGCCCTGCAAGAAGTGGTACGCGATCTTCGAACCGAAGCAGACTTAACGCTCGCGTAGCGCAAGGCGATCGGCCTCGTTGCACCCGGCGCGCAGCGCCTAACTAATTTCGCGAATCACCGCCGCCAGAGTCTCGACCAGGCGCGCGATCTGCTTGGATTCGATGATCAACGGGGGCGACATGGCGATGGTCTCGCCGGTCTGGCGTACCATGACGCCGCGCTCGAAACATTTGAGGAATACCTCAAAGGCGCGCGTGCCGGGCTTGCCGGCCCGCGGCTCGAGCTCCACTGCGCCGATCAATCCGTAGTTGCGGACGTCGAGCACATGCGGCAGGCCGCGCAGCGAATGCACGGCGTTCTCCCACTCCGAGGCGAGCGATGCCGCGCGCGTCAGCAGCCCTTCCTTGGCATACACATCGAGGGTCGCGAGCGCGGCGGCGCAGGAGACCGGGTGCGCCGAATAGGTGTAGCCGTGAAACAGCTCGATGGCGCTCTCCGGCCCCTGCATGAAGGCGTCGTAGATCCGGCGGTGGGCAAACACCGCGCCCATGGGGATGGCGCCGTTGGTCAGACCCTTCGCCGTGGTCATCAGATCGGGGGTGACATCGAAGGCCTGGCTGGCAAAGGGCTTGCCGACGCGCCCGAAGCCCGTGATCACTTCGTCGAAAATCAAGAGAATATCGTGCTTGTCGCAGATCTCGCGCAGGCGCTTGAGGTAGCCGATGGGGGGCAGGATGACGCCGGCGGATCCCGCAATGGGCTCGACGATGACTGCGGCGATGGTCGATGCATCGTGCAGAGCGATCAAGCGCTCCAGCTCATTGGCAAGATGCGCGCCCCACTGCGGCAGACCGCGCGAGTAGCCGTTGTGTTCGATATCCAGCGTATGCGACAGATGATCCACTCCCTGCAGCATCGAGGAACCGAAGAACTTGCGGTTGTTGACCATTCCACCGACCGACATTCCGCCGAAACCCACCCCGTGATAACCCTTTTCGCGGCCGATGAAGCGCGTACGCTGGCCGGCGCCGCGCACACGGTGATAGGCAACTGCAATCTTCAGCGCCGTATCGACCGACTCTGAGCCTGAGTTCGTGAAGAAGACGCGATCGAGGCCTGACGGCGCGATCTTGGCCAGCCGATTGGCCAGCTCGAACGCGATGGGGTGACCCATTTGAAACGCCGGAGCGTACTCCATGGTACTGAGTTGCCTGGTCACGGCCTCGGTGATTTCCCGCCGCCCATGGCCGGCGTTGACGCACCACAAACCCGCCACCCCGTCCAGAACCTCGCGCCCGTCGGCCGTCCAGTAGTACATGCCCTCGGCGCGTGTGAGCAATCGCGGATTCGACTTGAATTGCCGATTCGCGGTGAACGGCATCCAGAAAGCGTCTAGATCGCCGGTGGACAGTGCGGGGGTGAGCTGGGCGTTCATGCGGAATCCTTGCTTATTTGGCCGTGGGACGGGCCGATGATAAGGAAAATTGACACTTAGCTCAATTTCGCGTGGTTAATCGCCCAATCTGTCTATTATAATAGACACCATGGGCTTGGATGTCGGAACTCATTTAAAGGCCGTACGCCAGATGTACGGGCTGTCGCAGCGTGAATTGGCCAAGCGCGCAGGCGTCACCAATGGCTTGATTTCCTTGATCGAACAGAACCGGGTGAGCCCGTCGGTGAGCTCGCTGAAGAAGGTCCTCGACGGCATCCCCATGTCGCTGGCCGATTTTTTTACCCTGGATATCGGCGGCCAGCTCCAGGTGTTTTTTCCGCGGGAGGATTTGACCGACATCGGCAGCGCCGGCGTGGAGCTGCGCCTGGTCGGCAGCCGTTTGCCCAAGCGCAGCCTATCGATACTGCACGAGCGCCATGCGCCGAACTCCGACACGGGCGAGGAGATGTTGGCGCATGCCGGCGAGGAGGGCGGCGTGATCGTCAAGGGCAAGATCGAGCTCACGGTCGTCGGAGAATCACGGATCCTCGGGCCCGGGGACGCGTACTATTTCAAGAGCACTCTGCCGCATCGCTTCCGCAATATCGGTCGCGAAGAATGCGAGATCGTCAGCGCCAGCTCGCCGCCGAGTTTTTAGGCGCTGAGATCAGTTAGCATGGAAACCCTATGAGCAAGATTACCGTCGCGGCCACACAGATGGCCTGCAGTTGGGACCGCGACGCAAACGTCGCGCGCGCCGATAAATTGATCCGCGAGGCCGCCGGGCGCGGCGCCCAGGTGATTCTGATCCAGGAATTGTTCGAGACGCCGTACTTCTGCAAGGATCACTGCTCGCGCCACCTGGAACTGGCCAGGCCCCTGGAAGCCCACCCGGCGGTGGAACACTTCCGCGCCTTGGCGCGCGAACTGAGTGTGGTGCTGCCGGTCAGCGTTTTCGAGCGCGCCAACAACGCGTTTTACAACTCCGTCGCCATCGTCGATGCGGACGGTGCCGTGCTCGGCAGCTACCGCAAGTCGCACATACCGGAAGGCCCGGGCTATCACGAGAAGTTCTATTTCTCGCCCGGCGATACCGGCTTCAAGGTGTTCGATACGAAATACGCGAAGCTCGGGGTCGCGATCTGCTGGGACCAGTGGTTTCCCGAGGCGGCCCGCTCCATGGCGCTGATGGGCGCCGAGATCCTGCTCTACCCCACGGCCATCGGCTCCGAGCCCCAGGATCCGAGCATCGACTCGAGCGGACACTGGCAGCGCACCATGCAGGGTCACGCCGCGGCCAACATCATGCCGTTGGTGGCGTCGAATCGCATCGGCACGGAAACAGGCGAAACGTACAGCATGACCTTTTACGGCTCCTCGTTCATCGCCTCGCATACCGGTGAGAAAGTCGCCGAAGCGGACCGCGTAAGTGAGTCGGTGCTCACCGCCGCCTTCGATCTGGACGAAGTGCGCCGTTACCGGCAATCCTGGGGCGTGTTCCGCGATCGCCGGCCTGATCTGTACTACCCGCTGCTGTCGCTCGATGGCCGCGGCTGAGGACCTTCCGCAGGATCTAGCATTCGTCGATTTGGAGACGACGGGCGGGAACGCGGCGTACGACCGGATCACCGAGATCGGTATTCTGCGCGTGAGGGACGGCGAGCTCGTCGAGGAATGGAGTTCGCTGGTGAATCCCGAATGCCCCATTCCCGCGCACATCGAGGCCTTCACCGGCATCAACGATCGGATGGTGGCGGAGGCGCCGCGGTTTGCCGAGCTAGCCTCGACGGTGAGAGAGAAGCTTCGAGACGCCGTGTTCGTGGCGCATAACGCGCGTTTCGACTACTCGTTCCTGCGCAGCGAATTCGCCAAGACCCACGTGAGTTTCACCGCCCCGGTGCTGTGCACCGTCAAGCTGTCGCGGCGCCTGTTTCCCGAATACGTGCGTCACAACCTGGATGCCGTGATGGAGCGCAACGGCCTCAGCTGCGATGCCAGGCACCGGGCATTGGGAGATGCCCGGGTGCTGCGTGACTTCTGGCTCAAATTGCGCCGCGACCTACCGCACCTCGAGCTCGCATCCGCGGTGCAGACCATTCTCGGTGCGCAACGGTTGCCCGCGCACCTGCCGCCGGGTCTGGCCGACGACTTGCCCGAAGGTCCGGGTGCGTATCGATTCTTCGGCGAGGAGGGCGTCCTGCTGTATGTCGGCAAGAGCAACTCCCTGCGCAGCGCGGTGTACGGCCATCTGGCCGACGGCGAGGCCTCACCGAAGGATCGTCGGCTCTCGGCTCTCGTGCGGCGGGTCGATTGGGTGCCGACCACGGGCGAGCTCGGAGCGATGCTGCGCGAGGCCGAGTGGATCAAGGAACAGAAGCCGCTCTACAACCGGCACGTCAAGAGTTCGGCACAGGCGTGCACGCTGCGGGTAGGTGCGCCGCGGGCAACGCTCGAGGGAGCGCGGCTCAATGGAGCGCATCTCGTCCAGGCGGTACCCATCGATGTGCTCGAGCCGCAGGAACTGACCCAGTGCTTCGGTGTGTTTCACTCCGAGCGGGACGCGCGCAAAGCGCTCATCGACATCGCACGCGCGCGCGAGCTCTGCCTCAAGGTCTTGGGATTGGAGGACGGCGAGGGTTCGTGCTTCGCACACCAGGTCGGGAAGTGCAGAGGTGCCTGTGTCGGCAGGGAACCGCTCATCCTGCACGACACGCGAGTGCAGTTGGCCCTGTCATCGCTGAAACTGAAAACGTGGCCGTTTCCCGGCCGCGTCGCACTGCGTGAACGCCCGGCGCGCGGCTACACATCGGACGGCACGCCGGACAGCGAGCTTCACGTGCTCGATCACTGGACCTATCTGGGAACTGCGCACACGGAGGAGGAGCTGGCGGCGCTCGGCGCGGCGGCGGCGCCATGCGCATTCGACGTCGACACCTACCGGATTCTAGTGCGGTACTTGGCCAACCATCCGAAGCTCGATTGGCACGATATGCGGGACCTGGGGCGCGTAAGCCACTCGTGATCCGGGTCACCAGTGCGGCGAAAATGATCGCACTAGATACTGGTAGTGCGGGGATTGCAGTGCTAACTTGAGGGCATGGACAAGACCATCAAGCGATTCCACAGCATCGACTCGATGAAGGCGGATGATATTCGGGATTGGCAACGCTTGCCGGGTAGCGAGCGAATTCGCGCCGTGTCGGAACTGACTACTGCTCTTTATGTGCTAAAGGGACAGTCATCTAATGTACAACGACTTCAAAGAACTCTTGTCCGCATTAAACGCCCACCGGGTTAGATACTTGATTGTTGGCGGATATGCGGTTTCATTTCATGCGGAACCGCGGGCAACCAAGGATCTAGACATTTTGATCAGTCCGGATACGGAGAATAGTAAAGCCGTGTATGCCGCGCTTGCGCAGTTCGGGGTGCCGGTCGAGGGCCTGAGCGCCAAGGATTTCGCCGAACCGGACGGTTTTTTTCGTATGGGCACACCGCCAGTGATGGTCGATATATTACCGAAAATCGGTGGTGTCGAATTCGTCGATGAAATTCTGCGGGAGCGGGCGCGAGGCAGGGAGAATTGGCTGGAGATACGACGAAAACGAATAGAGAGATCGAGCACGCCTGCTCCGGATCGCTCCCACGACAAGAACGGTTTCACGCGAGATGCGGACAAGTGTATCGACGACGATATCGAGACGTAACAGCTGCAATCTCGTGCGAAACTAGACGACTCCAAGGTGACTGAAAACGTCCGCTACTGGATCGCGACCGCGCCGGTGGGCGCGGCGTCGGTGCTGGCCGAGGAGCTGGCGCAGTTCGGCGCCACGGATGTCAAAGAGCGCAGCCATGACGTGAAGTTTCAAGGCACCCTCGAGGTGGGTTATCGCGCCTGCCTATGGTCGCGCACCGCCACGCGCGTGCTGCTCAGCTTGGGGTCGATCGACGCCGGCAGTTCGAAAAGCGTGTACGAGGGCGTCAGGCGCATCGACTGGCGGGAGCACCTCGCGCCGGGAGCGACGCTGGCCTGTGAATGCAGCGGCGGCAACGAATCCATCCGGCATACGATCTACGGTTCCCAGCTCATCAAGGATGCCGTCTGCGACAACTTGCGCGACGCCACCGGCGAGCGCCCCAACATCCGGCCGGAGCGGCCCGATGTGCTGCTGCATTTGCATGTGGAGGGGCCGACCGCCCTCCTGTCCGTGGATTTCTCCGGCGAGAGTCTGCATCGTCGCGGCTACCGCAGCGAGGGCGGCCGCGCACCCCTGAAGGAAAACGTCGCGGCCGCCGTGCTGCTGCGTGCGGGGTGGCCCGGGACCTTTGCGCAAGGCGGGGTATTATTCGACCCCATGTGCGGCTCGGGCACCTTTCTCACCGAAGCCGCCTTGATCGCGGCGGACACCGCGCCGGCGCTCGAGCGCGAGTATTTCGGTTTCTTGGGGTGGGGCGGTCACGATGCGCCACTGTGGGAGCGATTGCTGGAGGAGGCTCGTGCGCGACGGGTCGCGGGGGCGGCGCTCGCCCGGCGCTGCATTCTGGGGTCGGACGCCGACGCCGATGCGGTACGCCAGACCCACGCCAACGGCGGGCAGGCGGGAGTCGCCGATTGGCTGCACGTGGAGAAGCGAACCCTCGGCGAGATCGTGCGCCCGCGCGGCGAAACCGGACTGATCGTCGTGAATCCGCCCTACGGTGAACGCATTGGTGCGGAATCGGGGCTCCCGGCGCTGTATTCCGAGCTCGGCGCCGTGCTGCGCGATCGATTCCAAGGCTGGCAAGCCGCGCTGCTCACGGGAAACCCGCCGCTGGCGAGAAATCTCGGGATCTATGCCAAGCGCACCCATCGGTTTTTCAACGGCGCCATCGAGTGCCGGCTGCTGCGCTTCGAACTGACCGAGGCCAGTGAGCAGCGGCCGGCCGAGGTGGTGCGCGCCGATTGGTCGAGCCGGCCCGGTGCGCAGATGTTCGCGAATCGATTGCGCAAGAACCTGCAGCGGCTGGACCCCTGGGCCGAGCGCGAGCATATCGATTGTTTCCGGGTATACGACGCCGACATGCCTGAATACGCATTTGCCGTCGACCTCTACGGCCGCGGATCGCGGCACGTCTATGTTCAAGAATATGCTCCGCCCGGCAGCGTCGACCAAGAGGGTGCCCGGGACCGCCGCCGCGAGGCCTTGGCGGTGTTGCCGGAGGTGCTGGCGGTGCCCCTGTCTCATGTGCACTCGCGGGTGCGCAAGCCGCAGAAAGGCAGCGAGCAATACGAGAAGCGCGAAGCCAAAGCCGAGCGCCATGCCGTGCAGGAGGGCGGTCTCAAATTCTGGGTCAATTTTCGCGATTATCTGGACACCGGTTTGTTCCTCGACCATCGCATCGTGCGGGCGAACTTGCGCGAGTGGGCGAAGGGCGCGGATTTCCTGAATCTGTTCTGCTACACGGGCAGCGCCACCGTCTATGCGGCCGCGGGTGGAGCGCGCAGCACCACCAGCGTCGACTTGTCGAATACCTACCTGGACTGGGCGCACGAGAATCTGCTGCTCAACGGTTTCGGCGGCCCCCAGCACGAATTGCATCGGGCGGACTGCCTGCACTGGCTCGAGGAGCAGGAGCCTCGCGGTGCGCGCTTCGATTTGATCTTCGTGGATCCGCCGACCTTCTCCAATTCCAAGCGCATGGACGGCGTGCTCGACGTGCAGCGCGATCACGTCGGAATGATTCGCCGTTCATTGAAGCTGTTGCGCCCGTCGGGCCGTTTGGTGTTCTCGACCAACTACACCCGGTTCAAGCTCGACGCGCAGGCTCTCGCCGATTTGAGCGTGGAGGACATCAGCGCCCGGACCATCCCCAAGGACTTCGAGCGCCATGCGCGGATTCACCGCTGCTTCGTGATCCGTTGCAATTGATTGGCAACTCGGCCCGGGCTTGCGGTACTCTTTGGTACATGGGGACCAGCATCACGCGTACGGTATTGATCGGGGCCATGGTGTGGTTGGCCGCAGGACCGACGCACGCGCTTGCCGCGGACAAAGACCCGATCAATGCCGCGCCGACCGTGCAAGATTGGCAGGCGCTCGCCAAGCTGCCGGATTGGAGCGGGGTCTGGACGCCCGTCATCAGCGATCAAGTGAAGCAGGAGAAGACCAACCCGCCGCCCTGGAAGCCGCAGATTGCGAAGCAAATCGGGCACATGTACGCGGAAGAGGACGCCGGCCGCCCGTTCCCGATCATCGATCATTGTTTCCCGACCGGGATGCCGAGCTGGATGCTCATCACCCACAATGCCTTTGAGATTCTGTTCACGCCGGGCCGCGTCACCATCCTCGGCGAGGGCGACGGCAATCGGCTGCGCCGGATCTACACCGACGGCAGGCCGCATCCCGCCGACCCCGATCCCAGCTTTCACGGCCATTCCATCGGACACTGGGAGAACGGCACGCTG
>JBARBX010000597.1:0-4805 GCA_049793535.1 Steroidobacteraceae bacterium
CCCATCGATGGAATCCGGCAATCGCCGTACTCCCCGGTCGACGGCAAGCCCATGAAGCGCGCGGACGCCCGGGAAGTAGCGGAGCTGGTCGGCCCAAACTGACACTGCACCCGAAGATACGACGCCGGGCGGGTCCTAAAGTCCCTCCGACGCCGCTCGGTCACGTTTTATTGAGAGTAAATTTTCTTGAACGGCCGTTAACAGAAGTATTAAGCTCAGCGTCGGGACCGGCTTCTTTGCGCACGGATGGCCAGAAGAATCACAACAAAATCGGGTCTCAGATGTGGGGGAAAGGCAACATTTGAAGGGGTGCGCGATGCGTTGCGATGCAATCAAACGATGTTTATGGCCGATGGCCTTCATGGGCGCGCTCTCGTTGCCGGCCATTTCCATGGCTGCGGCGGGAGATGCGGAGACCGCGCCAAGCGGCGGCGGTCTTGAAGAGATCGTGGTCACCGCGCAGCGGCGCACCGAAAGGCTCATGGACGTGCCCATGAGCATCCAGGCTTTCAGCCAGCAGAGTCTCGATCAACTAGGCGTGCGCTCGGTCGATGACCTTACCCGGGTGTCGCCCGGCGTCACCTTCCTGCGCAACGGCATGAGCTCGAGCGGCAACTACAACGACGAGGATTCCGACATCTCCATCCGCGGCATCGACTCGGCCGCCGGCGCCGCGACCACCGGGATCTATGTGGATGACACGCCGATTCAGACGCGGCACTTGAATTTCGGCACCGTCAACCCGTATCCGGCCCTGTTCGACCTCGACCGCGTCGAGGTATTGAAGGGACCGCAGGGCACGCTGTTCGGCGCGGGCTCGGAGGGCGGCACCGTCCGCTTCATCACGCCGGAGCCGAGCCTGACCACGTACTCGGGCTACGCCCGCGCGGAGTACGGCCAGATCGACGGCGGCGGCAACAACTATGAAGCGGGCGCGGCCGTGGGCGGGCCGATCATCGACGGTGTGCTCGGCTTTCGCGTGAGCGCCTCATTCCGCGAGGATGGCGGCTGGGTGAACCGCGTGAACTATACCCCTCCGCCGAGCACGCTCGATCCGACGACCTTCGCAACGCTCTACAGCGGCAACCCGGTGGTCACAGGCACGACCGAAAAGAACGCAAATTGGCGCGATACACAGACCTTTCGCGCGGCCCTGAAATGGCAACCGGTCGATGGGCTCACCGTCGAACCGTCGATCTACGTGCAAACGCTGCACATCAACGACACCGCGGCGTACTGGCTCAACATTTCAAATCCGTCGGACAACCTCTACAACAACGGCAATGCCCAGCGCAATCCGAGCACCGATCCGTGGTACTTGGGCTCGGTCAAGGTGAGCTGGAACCAGCCCTGGGCGAATATCGTCTCGAATACCTCGTACTTCTCGCGCCAGCAGCACTCGGTCTCGGACTACTCGCAGTGGTTCGACACGGTATTCTTTTTTAACGAGTACCCGCCGGCCGGAGAGATCAACAGCTCCTACTTCACCGACCATCAGAACAACTTCAACGAGGAAATCCGGGCGAGCTCGGTGGATTCGAACGCGCGATTGCAGTGGAACGCGGGCCTGTTCTATACGCACACCAATGAGGATTCTACGGAGTACGTGGTCAGCGATGCGGCTTGCGCCGGCGGTACCTGTCCCGTGAACGCACCGGGGCTTCCCCCGGGCGATGAGACCTATTTGCAGCCGCGCTTTTCCATGCTCGACAAGCAAGCCGCAATATTCGGCGAGGTGAGCTGGAAGTTCACCGACGTGTTGAAATTCACTGCGGGGCTGCGCTACTCGGATCTTCAATACTACGGCGTAGTACAGGAGCAGGAGCAAGGGTTGTTCGGCACCCTCAACGTGAACACGCCGAGCTCGGGCAGTTCGAGGCCGGTGACACCGCGTTTCGTGCTCAACTACCAGCCGGACCGCGACAGCCTTTTCTACGCCAGCGCCGCGAAGGGCTTCCGCCCGGGCGGCATCAACACGACGCTCCCGGCCGCGTGTTTTGCCGGCACCGGCGTCTCGCCGTCGGCAGCGGCAGCGCCGTTTTCCTCGGATTCACTGTGGCAATACGAGATCGGCACCAAGGATTCGCTGTTCGACCGTCGCATGACGGTCAGCGCGGCGATCTATTACATCAAGTGGAAGAACATCCAACAGTTCATCTACCTGGCGTGCGGCCTCGGCATCGACTACAACACGGGCGAAGTCACGGGCAAGGGCGGCGACCTCGAGATTCAGTGGCGGGCGCTCGATGCTCTCACGCTGGGTATCACCGCCTCGTATACCGACTCCTCCTTCGACGACAATGTCGTACTCGGAACCAGCGACCGGATCGTCACGGCCGGAGACCATTTGCAGGCCTCTCCCTGGAACCTCGACCTGACCGGGGAGTACGTCTGGTCGGCGGCCGAGGTCAAACCTTATTTGCGGCTCGACTATCAGTATGCGACCGCGCAAAAGAGCCTCATCCCGTACACCGATCCGGCGGACGGCGAGAATTCGGATTCGACACTGCCGGGGCTGCCCGAGATCCGGGTGCTGAATCTGCGCGCCGGCGTGCGCCTCAACGGCGTCGATGTCTCGCTGTTCGCGAACAACGCCCTGAATTTCCACACGCCGATCTTCGTGTCGCGCGACTTCAATGCGCCGGCGTATGGTTTGCCGAATCTGGACACCAACTACTTCGGCCGCGGCTACGCCCCGCGGACCGTGGGGGTCACGGGAACCTACCGGTTCTGACAGGGAGATGGTTGGTGGGCGAAGGGCGCCTCAGTTGGCGCCCTTCGCCTGCCAGACCGCCATCATGTTCGGCGAGCCCTGCGCGCGTACGCCGTTGTCGGTCAGGATCTCGTCGGTGGCCGCGAGCATTGCGGTGCGCGAGAACACCAGCGCCTCGTTGCCCTTTTGATCGAATTCGATGGTGACGAAGGGATCCTTGAGGTCGCGCAGTACGGCAACCAGGTGCTTGAGGCTGCGCACATGCGTCCCGTTGATGGATTGGACCACCGACCCGGCGGCGTTTGAATAGCCGTTGGCGAGCTTGTGCGGGAAGAAGGGCGAGGAGACGACCACCAATTCCTCCGTTTCCGCATCGGGTGGATCGAGGGCGCGGGTAACCAAGGGGCTCTTCACGGCGCCCAAGATCCGCATCAGGTTCACGTTCTTCTCGAAGTTGGCGACGAATTGCCAGGTGGCGGTCGAGAACACCAGCGGACCGTAGATGAAGTAGGACGGATAGCTGCCGTGCAGGTCGGTGAGCAGGGTCGGGTGCTCCGTCGCGACCGGCAATTGGATCTTCAGGGACTTTCCGCCACGAACCAGCGTCATCGGCACCTTGCCGTCTTTGGCGAGGTGCTGGATCTGGTAGGCGAAGCTCACCCGTACATCCTGGTCCAGCTTGACCATGCCCTGGTTGTCGATGGGAACATCGCCGATGCGGGTCAGAACGTCCCACTCCTTGAGCGGGTACGAGGCATCCGTCTTGTCCGGGCGATGCACCACCATCCCCTCGACGCTCTTGTCGAGTTTCAGGTATTCGCGCAATGCCGGGTTCTCCAGCGTCTGCAGTTCGTCGTACATGGCCGGCTTGCCGTGATAGTGCCCGTCCACGGCAATGTCCTTCAGGAACAGTTCTATTTCTTCGTTGGGAATGATGTAGGCGATGTTCTGCGTGTCGCCGCCGAGCTTGCTGAACGCGAGGCCGATCATCTTGTCGCCGGCGATCGCGGGGCCGCCGCTGTTGCCGGGATTGATGGCCGCGTCGATCTGGATGCGCAGCCCGGAAACCGGATAGTTATAGGCTACGAACTCGATGCGCGAGACGATTCCCTTGGTGATGGACAGGGAGTTGCCGCCCGTCGGGAATCCGTACGCCAACACCGCATCCTTGATCTGCGGCAGCTTGCCGGCGCGCGCCACCGGCGGATGGGTGTCGAAAAACGACGGATCGTCGAGTTGCAATACCGCCAGGTCGATGCCCGGCGCCACCGCGACCACCGAGGCGGGCAGCTTGTCGCCGGCGGCGTTCGCCTGCACTTGAACCTGGCTCGCGTACAGCACCACATGGGCGTTGGTCAGAATGCGCTTGCCTTCGATCACCACGCCGGAGGCGGTGATCTCGGTGGGCGCCTGCTTGCTCCAGGGTTTGAATGGATCCGGATAGCGCATGGTCGCAAAAACTTTCACCACGGAATTGTCGATCGACGGCGCCGTGTCGGCGGCCGCGGCGACGCCGGCCGATGCGGCGCAGGCGGCGAAGCCGCAAAGCAGCCAGAATCCAAGCCGCCAACGCGGCTCGCGGAGAATATTGAGACGGGTGCCCGCTGTCATGTTCACTGTTGAATCCCTATTTACCGTCGACCGAGAAAGCGAGCAGAGCGTTGCCTGAATTGACATAGACGACGCCGTTCACGATGGTCGCCCCGCCGTGATCCAAGGGGCCGCCACTCGCCTTGACGCCGTTCCTGGTTTGAAAGTCCTTGGCCGTGTCGTAATCCCACAAGATCTTGCCGTCGATGGTCGAGTAGGCGCGCAAATGGCCATCCATCGATCCGGAGAACGCGCTGCCCGGTATGACCGTGACGGCCTGCGATTGCCCATGCGTGCAGTTGCCGCTGCTCCAGGTGCATGCGGGCTGCGGCGAAGGCGTGTGCCAGCGCAGGGCCCCCGTCTTCAAATCCAGCGCCGTCAAACTGCCCGAGGCATTCGGGGGCTGCGCCAGCCCGCCGGTGGTCGCGACATAGAGATTGCGGTGGTCGGCGGCGCTGCCCCAGCCGACCCCGCCGGCGCTGCCCTCGACGCCGGGCGGTCC
>JBARBX010000598.1:0-4759 GCA_049793535.1 Steroidobacteraceae bacterium
GGTGATCGACGCGATTGCGCGGCTGATTCCGGGAACGCTCGGCAGCGAGGAATCGGCGCTGCACGAATCGTTCAGCGACGGATTGGTGGATTGGCCGCACTACACGCGGCCTGCCGCGATCGACGGGCAGGCGGTGCCCGCGGTGTTGATGTCGGGCGATCACGCGGCGATCCGCCGCTGGCGGTTGCAGCAGGCGTTGGGCCGCACCTGGCTGCGGCGGCCGGAATTGCTGGAGCGCCGGACCTTGAGCGATGAAGAGCGGAAGTTGTTGGAAGAATTCAAGATCGAACGTGCGAGAGGGCGAGTGCTATGAACAAAGTCATCCAAGAATTGAACGGCGAGCGCGCAACGCGCAAGATTCCGGATTTCAATCCCGGCGATACGGTCGTCGTGCAAGTCAAAGTGACGGAGGGCGATCGTGAGCGCGTTCAAGCGTACGAGGGCGTGGTGATCGCCAAGAAGAACCGCGGTCTCAATTCATCGTTCACGGTGCGCAAGGTTTCGCACGGCGAAGGCGTGGAGCGCGTGTTCCAGACCTTCAGTCCCGCGATCAGCGAGGTCAGCGTGAAGCGGCGGGGAGCGGTGCGGCGTGCCAAGCTGTACTACCTGCGCGATTTGTCGGGCAAAGCCGCGCGCATCGACGAGAAGATATAGACGTCAGCTCCTGGGGGCGGACGGGAGATTGAAATGGGTGTCGGGTCCGCTCTGGCGGGATTTTTCGGACTGGTATGGCGAATTCTCGAGGCGATCCGCAGGGTTCTGCATCTGGTGTTCCTGCTGGTGATTTTCGGCTTCATTCTCGCCGCCCTGCACACCTCCATACCCACGGTGCCGCACTCCGCAGCGCTCGTGATAGCGCCCGAAGGCGAACTCGTGGAGCAGCTATCGAGCGCCCCGGTACGCCGCGCGTTCGGACAGGCGTCCGGCGGCCCCGCTCCCGAGACCCTGCTGCGAGACGTGATTGACGCCATCGCGGCCGGCAAGTCCGACTCGCGCATCAAGCTGATCGTGCTGGACTTAAGCTCGCTCGACTCCTCGGGCTTGTCGAAGCTGCAAGAGATCGGCGCGGCGTTGCGCGATTTTCGCGCTTCCGGCAAACGCGTGGTCGTGGCGGCCGATTCCCTCGACCAGACCCAGTACTACCTCGCCTCGCAGGCCGGCGAGGTGTATCTCGATCCGATGGGGATGGTGTATCTCGACGGATTCAGCTACTACCGCATGTTCCTCAAAGACGCCATCGACAAGCTGGGTGTCGATGTCAATGTATTTCGGGCCGGAACGTTCAAGAGCTATACCGACCAATTCTCGCGCAGCGACATGGCCCCGAGCGAACGCGACGAAAGTTCGGTGTGGTTGAACGCATTGTGGAATTCCTACCAACAAGACGTCACGCGGGCTCGCTCGCTGCCGGCCGGCGCTCTGAACGAATTCATCGCCGACGAGCCGGCGGCGCTGCTCGCCGTCGACGGCGATGCGGCCAAGTTGGCTCTGCAGCGCGGTCTGGTCACCGCGCTCAAGAGCCGGCGCCAGGTGGCCGACGAACTGAAGGTGTTGGTGGGAGAGGACGAGGACAGCCATTCCTTCAATTCCATCTCCATGAATCAATATCTGGCCTCCGTGCGCTCCAAGCGCGCCCTGAAGTCCAAATCCGACATCAAGGTCGGCGTCGTCGTTGCCTCCGGAGAGATTCTCGACGGCCACCAGCCCCCGGGCACGATCGGCGGGGAGAGTACCGCCGACCTGCTGCGGCAGGCGCGCTACGACAACGCCGTGAAGACGGTGGTGTTGCGCGTGGACAGCCCGGGCGGGAGCATGTTCGCGTCGGAGCAGATTCTTCGTGAGGTGCAATCCCTGCGCAAGGCGGGCAAGCCTGTGGTGGTCTCGATGAGCACCTACGGCGCCTCCGGCGGATACTACATTTCCGCGGCGGCGAATCAGATATTCGCGAGCCCCACGACACTGACCGGATCGATCGGCGTGTTCTCGGTGGTGCCGACTTTTCAGCACACCTTGGAGAAGCTTGGGGTCAAAGTCGACGGCCTGGGGACCACGCCGCTCGCCGGCGACATGCGCCAGGACCGGACGCTCACGGCGGCCTCCCGGCAGATTCTGCAAAGTTCGGTGGATCACGCCTATGCGGAGTTTCTGCGACGGGTGGGTGACGGCCGGAAAAAGACGGTGGAGGACGTGGACAAGATCGCGCAGGGCCGGGTGTGGGCCGGCGTCGATGCTCAGCGCATCGGCCTGGTCGATCATCTGGGCGGTCTCAAGGACGCCATCGACGCGGCCGCGAAGCTGGCGCAGCTCGGCGCCGACTACGATGTGGACTACATCGAGCCCGAGCTGAACTTGCGGGAGCAATTGTTGATGCAGCTCCGATCGGAGACGGTGCGGCTGGGCGAACTCGCCGGGATCTTCCCGCCGAGCAGCGGCATGGAGCGGATTCTCGACCCCGTTCTCGACCAGGCGCGCGCCATCGCCAGGCTCAACGACCCCCGCGGGCTATACGCCTATTGCTGGTGCCGCGAGCCGCGCCTGACGTTCAAGAAGCTGGTCGGCCGCTGATCCTTCCAAAGGGCGGGTCGTTAGAGGCTAGACCAGTCCAGGGTGATCTTTCCGGACTTTCCGGATTTCATGATCTCGAAGCCCTCGCGGTAATCGTTGATCCCCAGCCGATGGGTGATCACCGGGCGCACATCGAGACCGCTCTGCAGCATGCTCGACATCTTGTACCAGGTCTCGAACATCTCGCGGCCGTAGATCCCCTTGATCACCAGCCCCTTGAAAATGACCTGGTTCCAGTCGATGGCCGTCTCGCCGGGCGGAATGCCCAGCATGGAGATGCTGCCGCCGTGATTCATGGTGCGCAGCATCTCGCGCAACGCGGTGGCGTTGCCGGACATCTCGAATCCCACGTCGAAGCCTTCCTCCATCCCCAGATCGCGCATGGCGCCGTCCAGGGATTCGCGCGCCACGTTGAGCGCCCTGGAGGCTCCCATCTTCGCGGCCAACCCCAAGCGATAGTCGTTCACGTCCGTGATCACGATGTGCCGGGCACCGCAGTGCCGGGCGATGGCCACCGCCATGATTCCAATGGGGCCCGCGCCGGTGATGAGCACATCCTCGCCGACGACGTTGAACGCCAGCGCCGTGTGGGTGGCATTGCCGAATGGATCGAGGATGGAGGCGATCTCATCGTCGATGGCGGCCGGAAGCTTGAAGACGTTGGTCGCCGGAATGGTCAGATATTCGGCGAACGCGCCGGCGCGGTTGACCCCCACGCCGGAGGTGTTGCGGCACAGGTGGCGCCGGCCGGCGCGGCAATTGCGGCAGTGCCCGCAGGTAATATGGCCCTCTCCGGATACCCGATCGCCGGTGTTGAAGCCGCGTACTTCCATGCCCAACTCGACGATCTCGCCGGAATACTCATGGCCGACCGCCATCGGCACGGGGACGGTTTTCTGCGCCCAGGCGTCCCAGTTGTAGATGTGCATGTCGGTGCCGCAAATGGCCGTGCGGTGAACCTTGATGAGTACGTCGTTATGGCCGACCGTGGGCTCCGGCACATCCTGCAGCCAGATCCCGGGTTCCGCGCGTGCCTTGACCAGTGCTTTCATAATGCCCTCAATGAATGATGCCGAGATCGCGTCCCGCGGACTGAAACGCGCGAATGACCTGATCGAGCTGTTCGCGAGTGTGCGCCGCACTGATCTGGGTGCGAATTCGCGCTTTTCCATGCGGGACGACCGGGAACGAGAAAGCCACGACGTAGGCGCCCCGTTGCTGAACCCGCTCCGCGAGGCTGACCGCCAACGGCGCCTCGCCCAGCATGACCGGAATGATGGGATGCTCGCCGGGAAGCAGATCGAATCCCAGGCGCTGCATTTGTGCGCGGTAATAGCCGGCATTCGCATGCAGACGCTCGCGCAGATCGGCCGAAGTTTCCAGCAGATCGAGCACGCGCAAGGTCGCCGCGGCGACCGGGGGTGGGATGCTGTTCGAGAACAGATAGGGCCGCGACCGCTGGCGCAGCCAACCGACGATTTCCCTGCGTGCCGCCACGTAGCCGCCGCTCGCGCCACCGAGAGCCTTGCCGAGAGTGCCGGTCAGGATGTCGATACGGTCGATGACGCCGCGCAGTTCATGCGTACCGCGGCCGTGTGCGCCCATGAACCCCGTGGCATGCGAATCGTCCACCATGACCAGCGCGCCGTAGCGTTCGGCCAGATCGCAGATCTCCTTTAATCTCGCGATCGATCCGTCCATGGAAAATACGCCGTCGGTCGCGATCAGGCGCACGCGAGAGCTTTGCGAATCCTTCAGCGCCTGTTCGAGTTCGTTCAAGTCGTTGTTGGCATAGCGCAGGCGGCGCGCCTTGCACAGCCGAATGCCGTCGATGATGCTGGCATGGTTCAGAGCGTCGCTGATCACCGCGTCCTGTTCGTCGAGCAAGGTCTCGAACAATCCGCCGTTCGCGTCGAAACAGGACGAGTACAAAATCGTGTCCTCCGTCGACAGGAAGGCGCTCAGGCGCGCCTCCAGCTCCCGATGGACGCTCTGCGTGCCGCAGATGAAGCGCACCGAGGCGACACCGTAGCCGTAGCGCTCGAGCGCCGCGACGGCGGCTTTCAGCACCTCGGGATGGTTGGCCAGCCCCAGATAGTTGTTGGCGCAGAGGTTGATCAGCTCGCGCCCGTCGGCAAGACGCACAACCGGACCCTGTGCCGAGCCGATGACGCGTTCGCGCTTCAGGAGGCCC
>JBARBX010000599.1:0-8804 GCA_049793535.1 Steroidobacteraceae bacterium
AAGGGCGATCGCCAGGCCATCATCATCACCGAGCTGCCGTACCAGGTGAACAAGGCGCGGCTGATCGAACGGATCGCCGACCTGGTGCGCGACAAGCTCATCGAGGGCATTGCGTCCGACGGTCTGCGCGACGAATCGGACAAGGACGGCATGCGCGTGGTGATCGAGCTGAAACGCGGCGAGGTGCCGGAGATTCTGCTCAATAATTTGTATGCCCAGACGCCCATGGAGCAGGTGTTCGGCATCAACATGGTCGCGTTGGTGGACGGCCAGCCGCGGCTGCTGAGCCTGAAGGAAATGCTGGATGCGTTCCTGCGGCACCGGCGCGAGGTGGTCACCCGCCGCACCGTGTTCGAGTTGCGCAAAGCGCGCGAGCGCGGCCATGTCTTGGAAGGATTGGCAATTGCGCTGGCGAACATCGACGAGATCATTGCGGCGATCAAGGCGTCGCCGTCGCCCGCCGAGGCAAAAGTCGCGTTGACGTCGCGGCCTTGGGGCTCGGGCGCCGTGCCGGAAATGCTGGCGCGCGCCGGAGCCATCAGCACCCGGCCGGACGGAGAAATCGCGGCGCTCGGCATCGTCGAGGGCGGCTATCGGCTGACCGAAACGCAGGCGCAGGCGATTCTCGAGATGCGCCTGCACCGGCTCACCGGGCTCGAACAGGACAAGATCATTGCGGAGTTTCAGGAACTGCTGGTGCAGATCCGGGATCTGTCGGATATCTTGGCGCGCCCGGAGCGACTGCTCGAAGTGATCCGCAACGAGCTCGAATTCATCCGCGATACCTTCGGGGACAAACGGCGGACTGAAATTATCGTCAATCATGAAGACCTGACGACCGAGGACCTGATCTCCCCCGAGGATGTGGTGGTCACCCTGTCCCACGGCGGTTACGCCAAGGCGCAGCCGGTGTCCGACTATCAAGCGCAGCGGCGCGGCGGCCGCGGCAAGGCCGCCACCAGCGTCAAGGACGAAGATTTCGTCGACAAGCTGTTCGTCGCCAACACCCACGATACGCTGCTGTGCTTTTCCGACCGCGGCAAGCTGTACTGGCTGAAGGTGTACCAGCTACCGCAGGCGAGCCGGGGCTCGCGCGGCAAGCCCATCGTGAATTTGTTGCCCCTGCAGGAGGGCGAGCGCATCAGCGCGATGCTCTCCATCAAGGAGTTCGAAGAGGGCAAGTACGTTTTCATGGCGACCAGCCTGGGCACCGTCAAGAAAACCTCGCTCGCGCTCTTTTCGCGGCCGCGTGCGAGCGGGATCATCGCCGTGGCCTTGGACCCCGGCGACAAACTGGTGGGGGTCGCGATCACGGACGGCACCAAGGACATATTGCTGTTCACGACCGGCGGGAAGGCGATCCGCTTCGTGGAGGAAGAGGTGCGCCCCATGGGCCGCGAGGCGGCGGGCGTGCGCGGCGTGCGTGTGAGCGACGAGCAGCGCGTCAATGCGCTGATCGTGGCGGACCAGGGCTTCATCCTCACCGCGTCGCAGAACGGCTTCGGCAAGCTCACGCCGCTCGAGGAATTTCCCAAGCACGGACGCGGCGGCCAGGGCGTCATCGCGCTGCAGATCACCGACCGCAACGGGCATATGGTCGGCGCGCTGCAGGTGAGCGCGGATGATGAAATCATGCTCATGAGCCAGAACGGCGTGCTGGTGCGCACGCCGGTGAAGGACATTTCCGTGGTGGGACGCAACACCCAAGGGGTGCGCTTGATCCGGCTGGAGGAGGGCGATTTACTCTCCGGGCTGGAACGCATCGACGGCCTGGCGCGGGACGAGGACGCAGGTTCCGCCGACGAGCCGCCTGCCGCCGACGCATAAATCCTTCCCGTAATGCGCGCATTCAATTTCTCTCCGGGACCCGCCGTGCTGCCGCTCGAGGTCCTGGAGCAGGCGCAGGGCGAGTTGCTCGACTGGCACGGCAGCGGAATGTCGGTGATGGAGATAAGCCACCGCGGCAAGGCGTTCACGCAGGTGGCGGCCGAAGCCGAGGCGGATCTACGCGATCTCTTGGGAGTTCCGGACCACTACAAGGTGTTGTTCCTGCAAGGCGGAGCCTCGGCGCAATTCTCCCTGGTGCCCATGAATTTAGGCAAGGCCCGCTCGACGGCCGACTACGTGAACACCGGGCACTGGTCCGATCGCGCGATTGCCGAGGCGCGCCGCTATTGCGAGGTGCACATCGCCGGCGACGCGGGCGGGGACTACACGCGGACTCCGCCGCAGAGCGAGCTGCGATTCAGCGCCGGCGCCGCCTATGTCCACTACACGCCGAACGAGACCATCAGTGGCGTCGAGTTCGGCTACGTACCGCAAACGCGCGGCGCGCCTCTGGTGGCCGACATGTCGTCGAGCATCCTGTCGCAGCCGGTGGATGTCTCCCAATTCGGATTGATCTATGCCGGCGCGCAGAAGAACATCGGTCCCTCGGGCCTCACACTGGTGATCGTGCGCGAAGATCTGGTCGGCCATGCGCGGCCCGAGACCCCTAAGGTGTTCAATTACCGCGCAGTCGCCGACAATGAGTCGATGTTGAATACACCTCCGACCTTCGCCTGGTACATGGCGGGGCTGGTCTTCAAATGGCTGAAGAGGGGCGGCGGGTTGGCGGCGACCGCTACGCGCAATCGCATCAAGGCCGATGCGCTGTACGCCGCCATCGATGCATCGCAGCTCTACAGGAACTCGGTCGCCAAGGATGCAAGGTCCCGCATGAACGTCACCTTCTCCCTCAATGCCCCGAACCTCGACGCCGAGTTTCTGGCCGAAGCCGCCGCGGCCGGATTGCAGGGTCTCAAGGGGCATCGTGTGCTGGGCGGCATGCGTGCGAGCCTCTACAACGCCATGCCGCTGTCGGGCGTCGAGGCGCTGATCGGGTTCATGCGCGAATTCGAGCGGCGGCACGCATGAGGAGCGAACATGGCAAGCCGTAAACGGAGTTCCCGAAAGGCGCGTAGCGCAGCGACGGCGAAGGATGGCGTGCCGGGCGCGGTGCCGGCGGGCGCCGGCCTCGGCGATATCCGGGACAGCATCGATGCCATCGACGCCCGGATCCATGCGCTGCTCAACGAACGCGCGCGCTTTGCGCAGTTGGTCGGCATCTCCAAGTCTGCGACCGGCAAGGCGGTCGATTTCTATCGCCCGGAACGCGAGGCCGAGGTTCTGCGCATGGCGCTCAAGCGCAATCAGGGCCCGCTGCGCGACGAGGAGATTGCGCGGCTGTTCCGTGAAATCATGTCGGCCTGTCTCGCGCAGCAAGAACCTCTCAAAGTGGCCTTCCTCGGTCCCGAGGGTACCTTCACCCAGGCCGCCGTGCTCAAACACTTCGGCGCCTCGGTGCGGGCATTGCCGCTGCCCGCGATCGACGAGGTATTCCACGAGGTGGAAGGAGGCATCGCGGACTTCGGGGTGGTGCCGATCGAGAACTCGAGCGAGGGCACCGTCAATCACACCTTGGACATGTTTCTGACGTCGGCGCTCAAGATCTGCGGCGAAGTGGAGCTGCGGGTCAGTCATTGTCTGATGGGCAAGATGCGCGGCACCGGCGCCGTACGGCGCGTCTGCGCCCATGCACAGGCGCTGGCGCAATGCCGCGGCTGGTTGGACGAGCAGCTACCCGATGCGGAGCGGGTCGCCGTATCGAGCAATGCGGAAGGGGCGCGGCGCGCGCGCGATGAGCGCGGCACCGCCGCCATTGCCGGCAGCGCCGCCGCCGAAATCTACGGCCTCAATCTGCTGGCGAACGAGATCGAGGACCGTTCGGACAACACCACGCGATTTCTGGTGGTGGGCAGAAACCTCTTCAGCGCGAGCGGTGCCGACCGCACCACGCTGCTGGTATCCGCCGCCGACACCGATGATGCGGGCGCACTGTTCCGCCTGCTCGAGCCCTTCGCGCAGCATCGCGTGAACATGACGCGCATCGAATCGCGCCCCTCGCGCAAACGCAAATGGGACTATGTGTTTTTCATGGACGTCGAGGGACACGTGAGCGATGCGCCGGTCGCCAAGGCGCTCGCCGCACTCGAGAAGCGGGCCTCGCTGTTCAAGATCCTGGGCTCCTATCCGCGGGCCGTACTCTGATGCGAACTTTCGAGGCACGGCCGGCGGCCCGAGTGTCCGGCGCGGTTGCGGTGCCGGGCGATAAGTCCATTTCGCACCGCTCCTTGATGCTGTCGGGGATCGCTCAAGGCGTGAGCGAGGTGACGGGCTTTCTGGCGAGCGAGGATTGCCTGGCCACGCTCGCCGCGATGCGCGCCCTCGGCGTGCGGATCGAGCAGCGCAGCCCGACCCACGTGGTGATTCACGGCGCCGGGCTGCGCGGCCTCAAGGGCGCGGACTGCGCGCTCGACATGGGCAATGCCGGCACGGCGATGCGCCTGTTCACGGGCCTTTTATCGGCGCAATCCTTCGATTCGCAATTGATCGGCGACGCATCGCTCATGAAGCGCCCGATGGAGCGGGTGGCCAAGCCGCTGCGCGAGATGGGCGCGGACGTTCGCACCCACGCCGGCACGCCGCCGGTCGACATCGGCGGAGGGCGCGGCCTGCACGGAATCGACTATCACATGCCGGTGGCCAGCGCACAGGTGAAGTCGGCGATCCTGCTCGCGGCCCTGTTCGCGGACTCCGCCACCACCGTGACCGCGCCGGCCGTCACCCGCGATCACAGTGAGCGCATGCTCCTGAGCTGCGGCGTGCGCCTCGACATCCACGGCTTGCGCGTCACCTTGCACCCGCCGAAGCAATTGGCCGGCCAGCGGATCGAGGTGCCGGGGGATTTTTCCTCCGCGGCTTTCTTCATCGTCGCGGGACTTCTGGGAGCCTCGGCCGGCGGCTTGCTGATCGAGAACGTGGGATTGAATCCGACGCGAACCGGTCTTCTCGACATTCTGCGCAGCATGGGCGCCCAAATCGACATCGTGAATCGGCGCGACGGCGCGGAGCCCGTGGCGGACCTCAAGGTCCATGCATCGGCGCTGCGAGGCGTGCGCTTATCCAAGGCCGTCGTGCCGCTGGCCATCGACGAGCTTCCGGTGCTGTTCATCGCGGCGGCCTGCGCCGAAGGCGAGACCGTGGTGACGGGCGCGGAGGAACTGCGCGTCAAGGAGAGCGACCGGATTGCGGCGATGAGCGCCGGCCTCGCTGCCCTGGGGGTGACGCATGAGGTGTTGCCCGACGGCATGCGAATCCAGGGGCGCGCCGAAGGAGCCGCCTTCGGCGCCGGCGAAATCGACAGTCACGGCGACCACCGGATTGCCATGTCCTTTGCCGTCGCCAGCCTGCGTGCGGCCGGACCCCTGGTGGTTCGCGATGTGGCGAATGTCGCCACCTCCTTTCCGGGGTTCGTGAACCTGGCGCGTTCGGTAGGCCTCGATGTTCGAGAATCGGGGCCCTAGGGGTGGTGGCTCGCATACCCGTCATGACCATCGACGGGCCCTCCGGGTCCGGCAAGGGTACCGTCAGCCGTGCCGCTGCCCGTGCGCTCGGCTGGGCGCTGCTCGATAGTGGTGCGCTGTACCGCCTGGTCGCCCTGGCGGGCCGGCAAGCGGGTTTAAGCCTGGACGATGAGGCGGGGCTGGCGCGATTGGCGGACGCGGCCGAAATTCGCTTTGGTTCGGGCCAATCCGGCGAGGAAGCCGTCTGGCTCGGGGCCCAAGAGGTGACGGATGCCATTCGGACCGAGGGGGCGGGAAATGACGCCTCCAAGGTGGCCGCCCTGCCCAAAGTCCGCGCGGCGCTCCTGGAGCGCCAGCGGCGCTTTGCCGTCCCCCCGGGGCTAGTGGCGGACGGGCGGGACATGGGAACCGTGGTATTCCCGGACGCGGAGGTGAAGATATACCTTACCGCGAGTGCGGCGGAGCGCGCCTTCAGACGCCATAAGCAGTTGAAAGAAAAGGGGGTTGCTGCTAACCTTGCCGCCCTTTCGCTGGAGATAGAGGAACGTGATCGGCGCGATATGCAGCGCGCGGTCGCCCCTCTTACGCCCAGCGCCGACGCGGTCCTGCTGGATACGACGGGCATGCCCGTCGATGCAGTGGTTGAGCGCGTCTTGGAGATGGCCCGCGGGCGCCTGTCGGGCGGAGTTGTGTAGATAATGGTTGCGGCTTTCAGGGTGATGGCCGTTGTTTTATTAACCCCTCGGTGCACATGGGATGGTGCGTGAGGGTCAGTAAGAGAAAACATGACAGAAAGTTTTGCCGAACTGTTTGAACAGAGCATTGCCAGCCAGCGGATTCGTCCCGGCACCATACTCAACGGATTAATCGTCGAAGTAGGCCAGGACTACGTCATCGTCAACGTCGGACTGAAGTCCGAGGCGGTGATTCCTTCCGACCAATTCAAGAACGAAAAGGGTGAAATCGAGGTCGCCGTCGGCGAGACCGTCGAAGTCGCCTTGGACAGCGTCGAGGACGGTTCCGGAGAGACGCGCCTCTCGCGCGAGAAAGCCAAGCGTGCCCGTACCTGGACGCGCCTCGAGACCGCGTTCGAGAAGCAAGAGGTTGTCATCGGCATCATCACGGGCCGGGTCAAGGGCGGCTTTACCGTCGAGATCGACAATGTGCGGGCGTTCCTGCCGGGCTCCCTGGTCGATGTACGGCCGGTTCGAGACCCCTCCTACCTGGAAAACAAACCGCTCGAATTCAAGGTGATCAAGCTCGATCAGAAGCGCAACAACGTGGTCGTCTCGCGGCGCGCGGTGGTCGAGCAGGAATACAGCGCCGAACGTTCCGCGCTGCTGGACAACCTGCAGGAAGGCGCGGCGGTCAAGGGTGTGGTCAAGAATCTCACCGATTACGGCGCATTCGTGGATCTGGGCGGCATCGACGGATTGCTGCACATCACCGACATGGCCTGGAAACGCGTCAAGCATCCATCCGAAGTGGTCAAGGTCGGCGAAGAGATCGACGTGCGGATATTGAAGTTCGATCGCGAGCGCCAGCGCGTCTCTCTCGGCCTCAAGCAACTCGGTGCCGATCCCTGGCAGAACATCGCGCGCCGCTATCCGGCGAACACGCGCCTGTTCGGCAAGGTCACGAACATCGCCGACTACGGCTGCTTCGTCGAAATCGAGGAGGGCGTCGAGGGGCTGGTGCATGTATCCGAGATGGATTGGACCAACAAGAACGTCAATCCCGCCAAGGTGGTTCACGTCGGTCAGGAAGTCGAAGTCATGGTTCTCGACATCGACGAGGAGCGCCGCCGCATCAGCCTCGGCGTGAAGCAGTGCAAGACCAATCCGTGGAAGGAGTTCGCCGAGAACTACAATCGCGGCGACAAGGTCAGCGGCCAGATCAAGTCGATCACGGATTTCGGCATTTTCATCGGACTTGCCGGCGGCATCGACGGCCTGGTACATCTGTCGGACATTTCGTGGGACATGCCGGGCGAAGAGGCGGTGCGCAGCTATCAGAAGGGACAGCAGGTCGACGCCATGGTGCTGTCGATCGATCCCGAGCGCGAGCGCATCAGCCTGGGGGTCAAGCAGCTCGCGAAGGACCCGTTCTCTGCTTATATTGCCGAGCATCCCAAGGGCAGCATCGTCACCGGGGTGGTGCGAGAGGTCGATGCGAAGGGCGCGATCATCGATCTGGGCAACGGCGTCGACGGTCAATTGCGCGCCTCGGATCTGTCGCGCGATCGCGTGGAAGACGCCCGCTTGCTGCTCAAGGTCGGCCAGGAAGTCGAAGCCAAATTCACCGGTGTGGACCGCAAGGGCCGCAGTATCTCGCTGTCGATCAAAGCGAAGGATATTCACGAGGAACAAGAGGCCATGCAGAATTATCGAACCGATTCACCGACCGGAACCAGTCTCGGAGATCTACTCAAAGAGCAAATCTCCGGCCAGGATTGAGAGGGATAGGCCAAGCGCGGCGGCATCGCCGCGCTTGCTCTCTTAACTATGTCCAGTGATTCCCACGGATCGATAATGACGAAATCCGAACTCATCGAGATCATTTCTGCCAAGCAGAAGCATTTGCCCGCCAAAGACGTCGAACTCGCCGTCAAGCAACTGCTCGAAATCATGAGCGATGCGCTGGCCACCGGCGAACGGATCGAGATTCGAGGATTCGGCAGTTTCTCCCTGCATTTCCGCCCCCCCCGGCAGGGGCGCAATCCGAAGACCGGAGAGGCCGTCGCTCTGGCCGGCAAACACGTCCCGCACTTCAAACCGGGCAAAGACCTGCGTGAGCGGGTCAACGACGGCGCGGATCAACCGATCCGCGATTAGGCTCCCGGGGCGCTGAAGGCGGTCTGCTGCAATGACCGACCTACCTCTGCTGACTTGGATCCTGGTGATCGCGGCGCTCGTGCTCGGGATACTCGCCGGACACTTCGGCTGGGGCAAGCGCTGGCCGGGCTCCTTCGGCAAACTGCATCCCGACTATCTGACCGGGCTCGACTACCTCGTCACAGAACAGCCCGACCGGGCGCTCGACATGTTCCTAAAGCTGATGGATGCCAATGCGGACACCATCGAGACGCATTTCGCCCTGGGTGCCCTGTACAGGCGCCGCGGCGAAGTGGAGCGGGCCATCCGCATCCACGAAAATCTATTGGCGCGGGACGCGTTGGCGCCCGAGCATCGCGAGCAGGCCTTGCTCGCGCTCGCGCAGGATTATCTGCGCGCCGGTCTGCTCGACCGCGCGGAAGGCCTGTTCCAGCAGGTGAGCGAGGTTCCGCGCTTGCGCGCCAGCGCTCTCGACGCGTTGCGCCTGGTGTATGAGCGGCAGCACGATTGGCAGCAGGCGCTCGGCACCTATCGGCAACTGGCGGGCATCGGTGCGGCGCCGCCG
>JBARBX010000600.1:0-3716 GCA_049793535.1 Steroidobacteraceae bacterium
GGTCATCACGGCGGCGGCTACCCGCCGCCGCTGCGCTTCATTGGCGCGATTGCCGGGCAGGGCCGCAGCCGGTTCGAGCTGTGCCGCGTGCACTGCAAAGCGCGGCACGAGGCGCACGGGCGGAACCTCGGCCGCGCAGGAGCTGTCGCCCACCTTCAGAGTGTCGACGAATCGCCGCGCGATCTCGGCGGCGCAGGCACTGCGCGCGTGAGGCAGTGCGTTGACGTGGAAGCTGTTGGCGATGCGGATCTGGGTACCGTGCTTGAACGCGGCGGCCACCGCGGCCCCATCGGCGGGCGTGGTGATGTCGTCAAGCTCGCCGGAAATGATGAGCGCGGGTATATCGGGATAATGGGGGTCCGTGGCAATGACATGAGACGCAGGATGACTGGACGGGGGAACCGGCCATTCGATGCATTGATCGATAAAGCTGTAGTCGAGCGGCATGCCGCGGTATTCCTCGATGGTGAATGGCGCATAGGTGTCGGGCGCCTTGAGCTCGCGCTGCGCGATGGCTCGCTCGCGGTCCGCGGCACGCAGCGCCGGGGCCAGGTGCATGTCGAAAATCTGCGGCGCGTCCTGGCACATGACGGCCACGGCGAGGCCGGCGCTGAAAATCGCGGGATCCCGGCTGGGATCGCGTGACTCCACATCGCCGATGGTTTCGGCCATCAACCGCAATACCGGCACTCTGTCGCCGTGCACGAAGGCCCGCGCCGCCGCATCGAGTTCGCGCAACGTGGCGATTGCCGGCGCGGCGCCGAACATGACGATGGCGAGCTGCGAGGCGTCGGCCGTGAACTCCCGCTCGTTGCCGTCGCTGTCGGCCGCGCGCGCAGGGAAGGGGTGCGCTCGAAGGTCCTTGAGCAGAGGGAGGATGTGATCCATGGAGCTGCCGGGCAGCCGCGCACAGGGACCGAACCGCCGGCACGCGATATTGAATTTGTCGCGCATCGCCGGCGCGTAGCTCGGGTACCAGGCATAGTCGGGCCCGTTCAAGGGATACGCCCCGTCGAGCACGATGGAACGCAGGGCGTTGGGGTGCCGCACCGCAAAGACCTGTTCGAAAAAGGTGCCGTAGGAGTCGCCGTAGAGGTCGATGCGGCTACGCCCAAGCGCCTCGAGAATGGCGGCCAGATCGTCCGCCGCATACGCGGTGCTGTACAGCGGCGCGCTCTGTCCGAGCGAGCTACCGCAGGCTCCGTTCATCTGCACGGTCCACTTCTCGGCGGTTTGCAATTCACGGCAGTCGACCGCCCCCGATTGACCGGTGCCGCGATTGTCCATCAGCAAGAAATCGCGCCGCGACCTCAGCGGTTTGAACAATCCGAGATAGGCGTCGCGCGACAGAGTGGCGGCATATCCGGGCCCGCCTTCGGTGGCCACCAGGGTGCCCAAGGATTTGCCCCGGCCCCGGTGCGGATAGAATTCGAAGTAGATCGAGATGCGTCCGGGAATGGCCCCAGTGGGGTCCAAGGGGCGGTCGAGTCTGCCGCAGTAGGCCGGCACGTTCGGGCAGGGCCGAAGCTCCATGGAACCGACCAGCAGCGTTGCGTCGGCGGTTTGCGGCGAAGGATCGCCGCGAGCGCTGCCGGAGCCCGGGAGCAGGAGCGCCGTGCACAGGGCCAACCCCGCCCAGGGCGCGGTACGGCAGCGAGGAAGTGCTTCACGTTGCTGACCCGCCATGACCATCAGCAGTTTACGCAATCCGCACCGCCACGCAACAATCCGAGACCGCGCAACGAGGCCACGCAACAATCCCAGGCGCCGCGCAGGACGCCCGGCCAAGGACGCGGTGCTGGTCGGTGTCGTATATTTTGTCCTAGATGTCGCTTCGGGGCCTTGGCGGAAGGCGCAATGTTGTTAGGATTCTCATCATGACTGCGCGCGACAATATGTACCGCCGACTGCGGGGCCGTAATCCCGAGACCGCCCTGGAAAGGGACTTCTATTGCAGCCCGGAGGACTACCAGGTCGACCTGGACATGATTTGGTACCGCGACTGGCTGTTCGTGGGCCACGACTGCGAGGTGCCGAACGCCGGCAATTATATGACGATGCAGATCGGCGAGTTTCCGATCCTGGTGATCCGCGACCGGGACGGCGGGCTGCGCGCCTTTCACAATACCTGCCGGCATCGCGGTTCGAGAATCTGTTCGGCGGAGCACGGCTCCTCACCGCGCCTGGTCTGTCCGTATCACCAGTGGACCTATGCCCTCGACGGCCGCTTGATCGCAGCACGAGACATGGGCAGCGAGTTCGACAAATCGCAGCATGGCCTCAAGACCGTGCACTGCGCGAGCGTGGGCGGCTACATCTGGATTTGCCTCGCGGCGGTGGCGCCGGATTTCGAGCCCATCGCCAAGCACATCGAGCCGTACTTTCTGCCGCACAAATTGCATCAGACCAAGATCGCCTTCCAATCGACCATCATCGAGCAGGCCAATTGGAAACTGGTGTGGGAGAACAACCGTGAGTGCTACCACTGCGCGGCCAATCACCCGGAGCTGATCCGCACCTTCCCGGAGGATCCGACCGCGACCGACGGCGAAGACGCCGCCTCGAATCCGAAAACCGCCGCCAGGTGGGCGCACTGGGAGTCCATCGGCCTGCCGAGCAAGTTTCATCTCTCGGCCGACGGCCAGTACCGCACCCTGCGCACGCCGCTGCTCGAAGGCGCGGTGAGCTTCACCATGAGCGGCCAGGCCGCGGTGCGCCGGCCCCTGTCGGACGGAGTCAAGGAAGCGGATATCGGTACTTTGCTGATGTTCCACTTCCCGACGACCTGGAATCACGTGCTCGCCGACCACGCCATCTCCTTTCGCGTGCTGCCCATCAGTCCGACCCAAACCCAGCTGACCACCAAGTGGCTGGTGCACAAGGATGCCGTCGCAGGCGTGGACTACGATCTGTCGGAGTTGACCCGGGTGTGGCTGGCGACCAATGCGGCCGACACCCGCAATTGTCAGGAAAATCAAATCGGCGTGAACTCTCCCGCCTACGACCCGGCGCCGTATTCGCCCGTGCACGAGGCGGGCGTGACGCAATTCGTGCACTGGTATTGCACGCATCTTGAGGGCAGACTACTCGACGATGCACGTTGAGTCCCTGACACCCGCGTGAAATATTCGGCGTGGTCGCTGCTGCGAGGCGCGCTGTCGGGACAGAGGCATTGGCCGGCTGCATGGCGCGATGCGCAACCAAAGCCGGCTTACGATGTGATCATCGTCGGCGGCGGCGGACATGGGCTCGCGACCGCGTACTATCTGGCCAAGAACCACGGCGTCGGCAACGTTGCGGTGCTCGAGCGCGGCTGGATCGGCGGCGGCAACACCGGGCGTAACACCACCATCGTCCGCTCGAATTATCTGTACCCGGAAAGCGCCCGGCTGTACGACTTTTCGCTGCAGCTCTACGAAGGCCTCTCTCAGGCACTGAACTTCAACATCATGTTGAGCCAGCGCGGACTGGTGTTGCTCGCGCACAGCCGCCATGACCTCGAGGCCATGTCGCGCTGGGCCAATGCCATGCGCATGAACGGCATCGCCGCCGAGCTTCTCACCCGAGAGGAGGTTGGTGCGCTCGCGCCGGCTCTCAATCTCTCGTCCAACGCCCGGCTGCCCGTGCTCGGGGGATTTACCCAGCGGCGCGCCGGTACGGCGCGGCATGACGCGGTTGCCTGGGGCTATGCCCGTGCGGCGTCCGCCTTGGGCGTG